>VRUF01000005.1:0-9810 GCA_019456245.1 Planctomycetota bacterium
CAATAACAGAAGTCCTTCCAAGTTTTACACCCGGACAAATAGTTGCACCGACAGCAATCCAAACATTATCTTCAATGACAACTGAGCGGCTATTATGAGCCTCAGAAACATGGCCTTTTGACAACTCCAGAGATGCGGTTAATATAGTGGCTCTAAAAGAAATATGCGTTCCACTACCTATAGTTACAGTAGATTCAGGACCGGCCTGAATCAGAGCAAACTGGTTAACAACAACATCTTCATCAATAAACACATTATATGGATGGTCTATAAAAACATTAGACGTAATACTTGTGCCTCTACCCATACGGCCCAATAGTAATAAATAATACATTCTCCTAAGCCGCAATCCAATTGCTCTCCAAAGACGGATAATAATGAAACATTTCCCTGGAATTCCACTCATATTAAACCTTACTATTGCAATAAATTCTCTGGAGCATATTTTCTGACAAACTCGGCTATTCTTGCTGTCTGTTTTTCAAATGTGAATTCCAGGCTACGTTCAAATGCCTTTCTTGCCATGCATTCTCTGGATTCATTGTCATCAAAAACTTTTAATATGCTTGTGGTCAAGGCACCTACATCACATGAAGGAATTACTATCCCGGCATTTTCCTGCAATTGCCATTTAGTACTTCCAATATCTGTTGCAATAACGGGACATCCCTGACTCATTGCTTCATGTATCGCCCTTGGAACGCCCTCACCTGCAATAGAAGGAAGAATAAAAATATCGGCATTTCGGTAATATTCAAGCAGCGATTCTCCAAAGGGTACATAGCCAACAAAATGAACGTTATCTCCAAATCCGTTTTCGTCCGCGAAAGCCCGGAGCTTTTCTTTCTGGGGTCCATCACCTACAAGCTTGACTTCGAATTGGTGGCCCACCTTTTTTATATCAGCAAGAGACTGGAAAAAATAACGGAGACCTTTGCGCTCGACAAGTTCACCCACAAAAAGCAAACTGGGCGGATCATTAATTTCATATCTCTCCCTCCGTCGATACTGAGATTCATCTATTGTATGATTAGTCGAAACGAGAACCGGCTTATCTTCAGGAACGTATTTTTCCGCCAGAACCGGGCCAACTGTCACTGCGCCCAATGATGTCCCTGCAACCCTGATATCAGCCTGTCTGGCTCTTATTGCTCTGAATTCCGCGAAAATCCTTCTTAATAAACCTTCATTACGAGCAGAGATTCTACAGGACTCTTCCCAATCACCATGAAGTTCAAGCAGGACCGGAATATTTTGTTTAACAGCCTCCTCATATGTCCAAAATACCGGATAACTGGGCATCCTGAGTAACAACATAGAAACCCCTTCAAGGCAATATGACAAAGTTTTTTTTGTCGCCTTCTTCCTGGCTAGAAAACTTACCCCATACCCTCCCATGATACGAACTTCCACATCATCAGGCAATCTAACCCATCCCTCAGGAGACGTATCATTTTTATAACCTTGAATAATAAGCCTGTTTTCCTTGAACAAAGGAACCCACATTGAAAAGCCTTTCCAGTCATGCGGGCGGACATAGTTACCTTCTTTTGTTTGTACACACATCCCTCCAGAAACTATTGCTACACTCATAATTACCTCGCTTAATTTTATTTTGTAATTGATATTGGGAAAGTACTGATTTTAGTAACCTGCATCGATAATCTGTTCGGTTTCGAAATCAATAGCATAGCCATCTTCATAATCATCAGAAAAAGATTCTGAGGCTGCCAACACAAACAACAAAATTATATATGTATTGAAATTTACCTTACCAAATCCATACCAAAAAATCTGACCTCCCTGCATCACAACAAGAATCGCACACAAATAGGCCCACATGCCTGTAGCAAACATTCTGTCACTCTCGTTGCTGCCTGGCAGACGTCTCCTCTTTAGACCCTTCCAGCAAGTTCTGAGAAACCAGATAAAAAGGAAAAAGGCAGCAAGCCCCCCCTGTTCAATTGCAAAAAGATAGCTATTGTGGATTCCGTAACCTATACGGTACTTTATGGCACCGGATTCACTCACATTAGGTGCGACATAAAAGCCGGCACCTATAAAAGGAATTCGAATCCCCTGCCGGCGATATGCACTGAGATTATACCAGTCCAAAGTAGAACGAGACTTAATAGTATCACCTTTGCCCTTACTTTGTCCAAGTTCAAATCTTTGAAGAGTAAGCGATTTCTCTGTGATTGTCGATAACTTGGGCGCGGTTCCTGTTACAAACATAAAGATCGCTAATAGAATTGACACGCCAACAACAATTCTACGGTAAGAGGCCTGCGAAATTATCAGCAAAACCAACCCTCCAATAATCCAGGCAGCAAAACCTGCCCTGCATCCGGAGAATAATGCTGGCCATGCCACAAAAAACCCAAGCCCAATCCACTTCAATCTCGCAAACATGCTCTTACCTGTATTAAACCTGGCAAGCGCCATAAAAGACGAAACCGCACTGAACATTGAAACATGAAAATACGACATCCCAAGACAACTAAACAGGGTCCCCTCTTTGTAAAGATATTCTTTCCCGACGGCGAAAGCAGTCGACCTGGTTCTTCCAAAGTACTCAGGAATTGCGTACACCGCAACAACAATGCCTCCGACGATAACCAGATTGTGCAGTATTCTCTTGTGATTAGAGGTTAACTGTATTTTTGCAACCGCATAAATACAGAGAAACCCCTCTACATACTTCAAAGCGAAAAATATACAATATTTTCCATAGTACCAGGGAAAAAAAGGAAACCATGCAAGAGCACATATACAGAAGACGGCAACAATTCCAGCCCAAATACGAAATAACTTGGGCAATCGCACTGAACCCTTAAGGCCCGGAAGTATCGTAACCAAACCTATTAGAAAAACAACATCAAACAATCGCGGATTCAATCTATCCATCGACGTTATTTTCACGAGTGGCAATTCATAGCAGAAAGACAGAACTAATGCACAAATCCATAGAAACTGCCACTGTGTTGCCACCACAGCTCCATGATATGGCTGCTGAGCTTCATCTGGTATAGCATCATCATACATGTTATCGTAATAATCCTGGTTTTGCATTTTTATTTATTAATCGACTTCTCTATCTCTCATATTAAAGCTTATCTATGCCAATACTCAAAGAGAACTATCAACCCTTTTTAGTGTGTAATTTAAAAAATCACCGGCTTAGCAAGTCCTTGTAACAGTCTATCAACTGCTTTGCAATTACCTTCGGTGAGAATCGCTGCTCGTAATACTCTCGGGCAGTTGTGCGTGTTGTATCGTCAAGTCCGTCGGCAATTGTCTCGGCCACTATGTCAGCAATCTCTACGTCAGTCGCATCCGGCGGAAACATCGATACCGCACTGCATTGTCCATAGATTTCCGGAAAACATCCGTCATTCGGCAATATCAAAGAACGGCCTGCGCAAAGTGTTTCCATCGCCACATTGGACATACCCTCTTTTACCATAAGAATTAAACTCGAAAACTGCGAAAAGACTTTCTCCAAATCCGATACGTAACCATGGAACGTAATGTTCTGCTCAAGCCCTAACTGCTGGGACTGTTTTCGAAGCGAGGCTTCACGGCTGCCGCTGCCGAATAGGTGCAGGTGAGCACCGCTGAATTTAGAAACCACATGAGCCCATACGCGGATTAATCTGTCAACCTGTTTATGATCTTCCAGATGCCCTATAAATCCCAACGAATGCGGGTTTTCCGGAAGTTGGTCCACCGGATCCCACAGTTTATCAGAACCGTTTAGAAACACATAACACTGCCCGTCGCAATGCATCCTCTCTTTGATTACCTCGGCGGTACACCGGGCTGTTCCGTGGACTCCATCCAGCAGCAAACCACATTTTTCAAAATCAGCAGGATACCGTTTTTCAGCGGTAGAGCTAGCCGTGTAAAGCGTCTTTGCCCCATTGACCAGGCCTGCCCAATAGACATAAATATTAGTCGCATGCCAGCCTTCACAGTGAACAATGTCATAGCTGTTATTTCGCAGATGTTCTATCACCCTGGCACAGAGCACTTCAGGGGAATCTAAACCCCACTTGCGAAACAATCTCCGCTTTGGCAGGTAGGATCCACCAATGTAATTTGCCCCCTGTACTTTCGTTGATTTCGAACGCCACCAGGGCTGCCCCAGACCGCCTATCGTTACCTGATGGCCGTTTTCCACAAGTAACTGAGCATAGCAAGCCAACTGCGTGGTAATTCCACCTGTATTGCCGAAGCCTGAATAATATAAAAATACTTTCATCTGAGATTCCTTTTTTTTGCTGCCAGAGAAGCTGACTGATAAACATTACTCATCTGACTTTTTTAATTGGGGTGAAATCAACTCTGCCGCCTGACGAAACGTAATCGCACGAATGTTGTCACCATAATATCGTTTGAGCATTCCGTGATACTTTCTGAGTGCCTCACGCCGTTCGGCAACAAACTCCTTGGGGTGGAAGCTGACGGAAAAAAACAAATCCGGAGATTCATTTTGGTACCGCCGCACATAGCTTTGCGTAATATCAAATATTGCCTGAGCATCTTCCTTGATATCCAACATGTTCCACTGGGAAAGCGAAAGCGTGCGAGTGATCGCTCGTTTAACTCGACTTGCCAGAGATGCCGTCGCCACCGGCTGGGAGCGTATCATTTTCTCATTGGACGTATAGCCAATGTTAGTGTGCGGCAAAGGCCGTTTCACGATACGACGACCAACAGCCTTGATTTTTGCCCGCACTAAGGCAGCTATACCTTCTACGGCACCGGCTGCCACCGGAATTTCGAATACACCATCATCCGCCGGTCGGCTCAAACCCCATTTTCGCGATAATAGATAATTGCCTTGCGTCGGAACATTGCGCATATCGACCTGTCTTACCGGCACATCAATGCCTGGATAGCCCGGGACCACACTGGAATCTATCAGATAGCCGGCATCTTCCAAAGCAGCCAAAATTTCCATGGTACCGTTTGTAAATCCATACCCTCCGGCCCTATAGGCAACACAGCGGTAATCGGGAGCCTCATCTGCCAGCAAATTATTTAAATACTCCTTACCAGACTGTAAGTTTTCCAGCATGAACTCGTAAAGGTTCGAGAAGTGCGGGCCAGGGTGCGTCCAGATATTGTCAAATTGGTAATGCGTGCTGCCATCTTCACAGCGTTCGATATCCGTTTTCGGCCAATGAGGATGAATATGCATCTGAACGTCATGTCCGCGCCGAACCACGTCCCTGAGTTGGTCGTCCACCTGATCGGGAAACTCGCCAAAACCAAGCTCCCTGTATCGCCACAGACACAGCAAGTCCGCGAAAAGCGTTACCGGCACTTTGATGGACTCAAAGACGTCCAACGCAAGATCTGTAGGCTCCAGGAGTACCTTAGACTCTGGAAGATAATTTCCTCCCATGAAGACTTCATAGTCACCTGAATACAGGACGTAAATCATTTCTGGTTCCTTCCCCGTGATTTCTTAAATCCCGGCAAATGCGGGACTATCATATCGACCCGTTCCATAATGTATGGTTTTATATCTCGCCAGTATAAAGTGTCATCGTAGGTCCACGGACCGCAGTGCCATAGGAAGGAGGCGATCGCACCAAGTTTGCTGTACTGCCTGCCTCCAGGTTCCACTAATTCACCTTTCAATATTCCCCTAAGCCAGCCCACGCTGCCCCTGAAATCCCGGGTCCGCATGCCGATGCTGTAGTGCGGTTTGATCATTTTGTCCGGCTCGAAGTGGGACTGCCACACAAGAAATACGATATCAAAACCGGCCCGGGTGATAGTGGTCGTTGCGCCTCCGAACCGGGGGTTTATCTCCGTAAAGATGAATTCGTCAGTTTCCAGATTATAGCGAAAACATACACTCGCATTGCCCTCATAATACTCCAGTGCTTTTAACAAATTAACGGCATGTTCGAAAGGAGCGCCGATAGCACGAGTGATCCGTTGGACAGTTACTCCGCCGGCGACTGGATAATGATTCTCGCCCGTATAACTGCCCCCGAAAAAGGGCTCCCCATTATGCATGAGCATGCTGATGTTATATGTCACGCCTGGATGACATTCTTCTACGAGAACGTTGTCAACGATAGACGCAACTTGCTCGACCTGCTCGTTGAATTCCTGCTCATTGAAAGCATATACAACCTTCCACGGGGCATTGCGGTCGGCGTCTTCCTCGTGCTTGTGCCGGGTTCGCATGATACGCGGGTATGACATGTCCTGTTGGGGGTCTTTGAGAAACTCCGACAGTACTACTCCTTTGGCAACTGGAACACCGATTTCTTCGCACAAAGATCGCATGTACTCCTTGTCAAGAGTCTTCTTGAAAGGCTTTTCCGCCGGGGATAAGATGCAGATGTCCGGCTCGAAACGATCTCTGTTATCGATAAGGGCCAAATGGTTGACTTCCGAGAGCGTAATGATCGAGCCGGCGTCATACTGCCGCGCAAGTTTTTCTATCTCATCGATAAACTCCGCCTGGTCGGCAGGGACATCCAGTGCCCAGACACCTGTGGAGTAGCGACTGTGGCGGGATCGTGCGTAGCGGGTTTTGCAGACGGAAAGAACACACAAACCGTTCATCCCCATGTTGCGTACCATCGACAGCCCATGGGGCCCGTCACCAACTATCGCCAGAACTCGATAGCTTTTAGGATATTTGCTTATAACTCGCTCTTTTGGTTTTTTGATAGTTGTCATCATGTCTAAGTTTCCCTTTTAGGGATGTCCGTTTGGTTAACCGTGTAAGTGGCTTTAAAGCTCGTTAGTATTTTGTGCCTTTATTGTTTCCCCTGAAAGTATCCTTCAATGTCCCTCATCCAAACCCATGCTCTTTTGCATATTTGACAAGCTCCAGGCTTCTCCTCAAAGACGGAGTATCCTGCATTTCATTGCCGTTCGTTATAACCGCAGAACCTGTTTTTTCGGCTTCTTTGAAAAGCCCTATAGTTCGATTGGCCTCTTTTATCTCTTCGCTCGTTATATCGAAATACTTATTAATTATGGGGAGCTGTGAAGGGTGTATCGCAAGCTTTCCCTGTAAGTTTATTTTCCTTAAATACTTGCACTCTTCTTCAAGAAAACTCAGGTGTTTCTCTTGTGTATATCCACGCTCTATAGGGCCTATGCACTGCATATTGTGCATACGTGCAACGAGCGCCAACTCTATTTGAATATGATTTAAGAGGGGATGTTTTTCTAATGGACCTCCCCTTTCTACTCCTAATTCATAACTTAGATCCTCCGCACCTAAGGCTACAGCCGTTATTCTATGGCTGCTGTACAAAACTTCCCTGAGCTTATAAGCACCCTTGGGAGTCTCAATGAGCCCGATTATCTCTATTTTTTTCCTTGCAAAAGTATCGCACGAATTCAAAAAGACATCTAATTCCTGAACTTCTTTTCTGGATTCAATTTTGGGCAGCATTATCGCATGCGGCACCAACTTACTTATCAAGGAGAGGTCTTTCTGGTAAAAAGGCGTCCTTGGGCCATTAATCCTTATGCACAACTCCTTAGAACCATCATAGTTTTGGGGGAAAATTTGTGCCAACAACTCTCGCCCCTGTTCTTTCGCTGAATCAGGGATGCTGTCTTCGAGATCATAAATAATCGTGTCCACCTCACTTTGCAAAACCCTCTCACAAAATCTGGGATTATTTGCCGGGATAAAAAGCAAACTTCTACGCTTTGGCTTATACATTTTTACCACCTTTTCTTTATGTCTGTTTAAAAGATTCGTCTTTGGTGTTTCTATTTCGATATCGCAAAAGTTTTGCCGGCGAACCGACAAAAATCGCTCCGTCAGGAACGTCATGAGTAACAACTGACCTTGCTCCTATGACTGCCCCGTCGCCGATCGTAACACCGGGCAAAATGGAACTGCCTGCACCTATCCAGACATCGTTTCCAATAAGAACAGGTTTAGAAGAAAGCGGCTGTTTCCGAATCAATTCACCAGGTTCGATACCATGATTCACATCGGTAATATGACAACCTGGAGCCACTAAGCAATCGTTTCCTATCACAACAGATTGATTTGCTAATATTATTGACCATCGCCCAATATATGAATTATCCCCAACCACCAATTCAGCCTGGGGCCAGGCACCGAGATATATGCCTTTGCCAAGTGTAACATCCGAACCCAATCGGATACGTTCCGGCCAGGTAACTTCAACAGGACCTTCCAATTTCAGGCGACGGGCAAAATTAAGACCCTTAATTCGAAGACGCAACCGTCGCATAAAAGGCAGCGTATGACTCAGGGGATACCTGAAGAATTTCACAATGGGCCTTAGAAAACTCATAAGGAGACTTTTTCGTAATTTGGAAATTACACCTCGACCTTCTTTTCCTTGCCTTATCTTATCCATCAGACCTCGCCTTATCGTTTGATTCTGATCTGTATTCTTTATACTCACCAGAGGTGTATTTGTCCTGAGTAACCGGTATACCATTTGCCCTGAATTTCTCCAGGAAGCCCGCTATATACAGCTTCAATCTATGGATCAACAGTTTCATATCTTTGGGGGTCGGTACCATGTCTGCAAGCGAAGCTGATCGATAATGCCTTACCGTTAAAATAATAATACAAACAAGGCTAATCGCCTGCGCTGCCACAAAGCCCAGGGCTACACCATTGATGCCAAGGAGAGAAGATAGCAAAAATGCAATAATAACCATCACAGCTAACCCAGCCAGACGAGAAAACATCCCAGCCATCGGTTTACCCTGACCTTGCATGCTCTGAGAAAGCAGCGAAGTCAAACCTCGCAGTATAATGCCGCTAGCCAAAATAATCGCCGTTACACGGGCATCCGCAAACGCCGAACCATAAACCAATGGCAACAACAAATAAACCACTACCGATAAAATTATTCCCACAGCGAACGAAATAATCACTGCGCTCCGGAATATATGCGCGATGCGGGTAAATCCTTCGCGAGGTTTTTCCCGAGCCGCAATGGTTAGCGAGACGAAACCCATGGATTGAGGTAAATTTGCCAAGACGCCAGCGGCGCTAAATGCCACCACATACAATCCGAAGTCACGTTTTGTCAGCAACCATAACAGCAGGATGTGATCCCCTCTATGTGTGAACTGCCCGACAATATCAACTACCGCATAGGGTATCCCCTGCCGCACCAGTTTCACCAGCGAACCCATCGGTCCCATGAGAGGAACTTCACGCATAAGAAGTACAAGTCTTCCCAAAGCGGTTACCCAAAATGCCGCCATCGAAGCCCAGAGACAATACATCAGGTTAGCTCTTGCAAACAAAACTAGTATCACCAAAAGCAGCACATAAACGGGACTTTGCAGAAGTCTAAAGAAATTAAGACGACGAAAATGTCCTCGCCCGTGGTCCACACCCATTAGGCTGGACGAAAGTATGTAAGCCGGCACGAATATTATCATATATATCCGCGCCAATCCCATGATGTCGCTATCGGCCTCCGGAATCAAAAATGGTAAGAATGTCAATCCTACCAAAACGGCAACGGCCGACAGAATCAAGGACAATATTATAGACGTCCGAACAACCGGTCCTACATCCTCGTCGACAGCGGCGCGTCGCGTAATGGCTATTCTCGTCCCAAATAAGCCCATGTTAGCGATAATATTCGGCCAAAGGATAATAGCAGCGAAATCGCCTCGCCCCTCCGCCCCCAATAGCCTGGCAACAATGACCCCTTGCACCAACATACAACCGTTAAGCATGATACTGGTAGCATAGGTTTCCAGAAAATGACGAGCACCTATCGCCCGTCGCTTTCGAGGCGGGTCAAGTTTTGA
>VRUF01000005.1:9820-36250 GCA_019456245.1 Planctomycetota bacterium
TGCCTTTTCAATGCATGGCAGGATTTCTCGATCATGCCGTGCATGTTTACTCCTAAATAGTCTCATGGTAATTCTGTTACAGACTATCACGAACAAAACTGAAAAATTTAACCGTTAATTATTAATCGCCAACAGCCAATACTTTTGCAATTCTCTCAGCAGCTTTGCCATCCCAGAATTTTGGGATTTTTCCGGACACATCAAAATTCACTTCTTTTATTTCGTTATAGTTTCTCAGGATATCATCTGTATCAATGTGGACGAGGCGGTTTGTGCCTTCCGTTATCGTTACAGGTCTTTCGGTGTTTTCCCTTAGCGTCATGCATGGAACGCCCAAGATTGTTGTCTCTTCCTGGATTCCGCCCGAATCGGTCATCACTAAAGCTGCATTGCTTGTCAGGCAAAGGAAGTCGAGATAACCAACAGGGTCAAGAAGAATAAGGTTCTTCATTGCCTCAACACGTTTTCCAAGTTCTGTACCTTTGATATTATTGCGTGTGCGCGGATGGATCGGGAAAACGAGTTTCATATCCTTTTCAATTTCTTCAAAGGCTGTGATTATCTCATTGAAATTTTCCATATCGTCAACATTGCTGGGTCTGTGCAAAGTAATTACAGCGTAACCCTTTTCAGTAAGTTCCATCTTCTCGAGTATGTCCGAAGCCGCTGCTTTTTCGCGATTTGCGATGAGAGTGTCGATCATGACGTTGCCTACAAAATGAACTCTGCTGTCTTCGACGCCTTCGTTTTTCAGATTATCAATGCCGGACTGCTCGGTAATAAAGAGCAGATCGCTGATCCTGTCTGTAAGCACACGATTGATCTCCTCGGGCATCCCTTTGTCGAAACTACGCAGCCCCGCTTCAACATGTACAAGCTTGACGCCTAACTTGACCGCAACAAGACCGCAGGCGATGGTACTGTTGACATCTCCAACTACGAGAACGTAATTCGGATCGAAGTCCTGAACAACTGGTTCAAAACGCTTCATCACCTCGGCGGTCTGGACAGCATGACTGCCGGAACCAACCTCAAGATTTATGTCGGGTTTGGGAATGTTAAGCTCATCAAAGAATAGATGGCTCATCTTTTTATCGTAATGTTGACCAGTATGAACCAAAAGAGTTTCAAATTCTCCACTTTCATTAAATGCCCGCATAATAGGGGCGATCTTCATAAAGTTAGGTCTGGCTCCGCAGACGCAAATTATCTTGATCATATTAACTCCGAATGTGATTATTTAAATTGTGACAAATTGTAACAAGTTACAAGTGTGAAAGTGACAGGTTGTACAACTTTGTGACAAGTTAAAAGTTCAAAGGTGCGAAGGTTATAACTGCATAGTAAAAAGTCAAAGGTACTAAGGTGAAAGGTAAAGGATTACGCTTCGCTTTCGGGGATGCCGGTTACATCTATGTCAACCATTGTTGGCGGTGCTACTTTTTGGCCTTTTCTGGCTGACTGCAATCTTTGCAATTCGTGCAGAGCCTTGTATAGGGTTCTGTCTATGTGGGCTTCGTAGCGGCGAAATTTGCCTAGTATATTGCCGCCGCTAAAGTCTGCGCTTATTGCCTGGCCGAGGGTTAGTTCGGCTGGCTTTTCAGTTTCCGGCTGCCCTTCTTTCGGCTTGTCCTCCGGCATACACTCAATCGGCCGGTATTGCTCGTCCGGGGCATCATCATATGTTAATGTAAACTCCACACCTAATAAAGGTGAACGTGGTTTTGCAGGCGAATTTTCCAGTGGGTCGAACATGGCGTTTAGAATCTCAACCTCTATTCGGCCTGCACGACTTTGTCGCCAGAATGAAGCGGATATGCGATCGGTCAGTAATTGTTCCAACTCGCCGACCGGCTGAAAAAATTTGATCAAACGATTACGAAAGTCTTCAAAATCCTGCCTGCTTTCACCCTTTATCACTACCTGGTTTGACATCAGACCGTGCGTTACAGCATTCTGCGAAACAGCAACCTTGCCAGCGGAGGTCCTGGGACCGGTTGACTTTAATGCGTTATTTCGGTTAGCTGCGATCTGGCGGTCGTTAGGCATTTTAAAAGCGTGGTTAAAGGTTTTAAAGTGAAAAGTTTTGTGACCACGGGTCACTGTAAGAAAAGCAGCTGCAAATCGAGAATGGGCCGTCAGGCGCGCTCGTCGGAGATTTGCGGCAGTCGTTATAAAAGCATAGTTAAAGGTTACAAGTGCAAAGGTTAAAAATCTACCGCTAGCTCATAACACCTTGCTTATCAATTTCTAATATCAGGCATACCCGGCCAAGTAAATCCGTCGCAAAATCTAAAACTTCTTTTATTTCTTTTCTTTCCGGCAAAGCACAATGTATTGCGGGATATTTATCTTCTGTATAATAATCTGTTGCAATAGCTAAAAGCCTAATTTGCGATTCCTCAAGCTCTATATATTTTTCAATCAATTCATAAATATCCACCAAATCGTGCGTTTTTTTGATTTTCTTGCTTTCATAGGCCAAAAAAGCTTTCAAACTTTTTTCTACTGCCTGCTGCAAAGCACAGCCAATTGTATCCGTAAAATGTCCAGCTCCATATAGAATCTGAGCAGAACTCAAATCGTGGTATGCCTTTACAAGCCATTCTTTTGCAAAAGATTTATTCGGCATAAATAACCTTTCCATTGGTCAATATGTCAACTTTATAGAAATAGTCTTCCCTGCTGTCCAAAAATTCCTGCGAAGCAGCTAATATGTCAAAGCCTATATGATATTTGCGAATCAAATCTCTTAATTGCATCCTCGCATCAACTTTATATTGTCGCAACTGATCGTCCGTGTCTTTAACTAAAAATAAATCTATATCACTGTCTTCGGTCGCATTGCCCATGGCATACGAGCCAAAAAGAATAATCCTTTCCGGCTGTAATGACTTTAGCCTTTCGACAATTTCAGTTTGTATTTTTGTAATATCAACCATTAACTTACTCGAAAAACTGACTCTTAATTGACAAATGATAACTACATAGTGACGAGTGACAAGTTTTTTCTTGTCCATCCTGTATAAATAACTGCATAGTGACAGGTCAAAGGCCTGAAAGCTAAAGATTACAAAACATAACCAAAAGTTTGGTGTTTATTTAATTTGGGTTTGTTTTGTATTTTAATTGCATAGTGACAAGTGAAAAGTTCGAAAGTGCGAAAGTTTTGTGGCTGTCTTTCGCTACCTGGGTGGACTCTGTCCCTGTCGGTTGTCTCTTTTTTTAGACTTTTTCCGACCGGGTTTGTTTTTTGAGGTGGAATCGAAGGATTCCGCTGGTTTTATACCGCTATCGCTATCCGTAAGCTGCTTTTCCGCAATTATTTACGGTTGTATCGCCCTGATGTTCAGGGCTTTAAAGGGCAATCGGCATTACTTTTTTATGCCTTTACTATCTTTTTTCTGCCGGTTTTGACATCGGCAGTGGCGTTGCGGGTATCTATGACCAGTTTCGAATTCTTTACGATCCATTTGTAATCGTAATCGCTGTGGTCGGTAGCTATCAGTGCAACGTCATAAGTCTTTAGCATTGCAGCAGTTAAGGGCTTGCTCTTCATCTTCAGATCGTAATCCCGCTGTTTGTGTGTTTTTGGTACGTACGGATCGTTGTAGTCTACTTTTGCGCCTTTTTCCTTGAGCAATTCGATAAGTTTCAGTGATGGCGATTCTCGAACGTCATCGATGTCCTTCTTGTAAGCCAAACCGAGTACGAGAACCTTAGAGCCTTTTAGACTCTTTTTTTGGTCATTGAGTGCGTCCATTGTACGGGAAACGACATACTCAGGCATGTCGGTATTTATCTCGCCTGCGAGTTCTATGAATCTGGTTGGCATTCCGTATTGGCGAGCTTTCCATGTGAGATAGAACGGATCTATCGGTATGCAGTGTCCGCCGAGACCGGGGCCGGGATAGAACGCTTTGAACCCGAACGGTTTTGTGCCGGCTGCCCGGATCACTTCCCAGACGTCTATACCCATCTTGTCGAAGAGTTGCTTGAGCTCGTTTACCATTGCGATGTTTACGCAACGATACGTATTTTCGATGATCTTGGCAGCTTCGGCGATTTCGCAGGAATCTACGGGAACAAGTTCGTCAATCGCACAGCCGTAAACGTCCAGAGCGATCTGGAGGCTTTTTTTGTCCAGGGCGCCGACGACCTTTGGAATCGTTGCAGTTCTAAAATCCTTGTTGCCGGGGTCTTCTCGTTCGGGTGAATAGGCGAGGTGGAAATCACGTCCGGCTTTTAGGCCCGAAGTTTCGAGTATCGGCAGCATCAGTTCTCGTGTAGTGCCGGGATAGGTTGTACTTTCCAGAACCACAAGCTGATCCTTGCGGAGATATTTAGCAATTGTTTTACAAGTCTGCTCAATATAAAACATATCCGGCTCGCGGTTTTCTGTTAGCGGGGTGGGGACACAGATGAGAATCGTGTCCGGTTTGCTAAGCTGGCTCATCTTTTCGGTAACGCGAAACCGACCGGATTTTACCATCTCCTTCACATGAGAGTTCGGGATGTGCTTGAGGGGGCTTTGGCCGCGATT
Organism: Planctomycetota bacterium; assembly: GCA_019456245.1. Classification (GTDB taxonomy): domain Bacteria; phylum Planctomycetota; class Phycisphaerae; order Sedimentisphaerales; family Anaerohalosphaeraceae; genus VRUF01. The sequence goes on from VRUF01000005.1 coordinate 14,364, forward strand.
TACCTTTGCGACCATCTTTGAGTTGACATCAAAACCGAGGACTTTTGCTCCGCCGCGAACAAATTCACGAGCAAGAGGAAGCCCGACATATCCCATGCCAACTATACCTACGTAAGGAGCTTTCGTTTTTTTAGTGTTATTTTGCTTTGCCATCTAACTTACCTTTTCTGTAAATTATTTTCTATATTGATCGTCTGCCCGACTATATAAATCGGACGGTGTTTAACTTCCATGTAAATCTTACCGACGTATTCTCCTACAATGCCTATGCAAAGCAGTTGTATTCCGCCGAAGGCGTATATCGGTAAGACCGTCGACGTCCAGCCAGAAACGGTTTCCCCGAAAAGTTTAGCGACCAGAACCCATATTATCATAACTGTTGTTACGAGAAATATCGTGAAGCCCAAAAGCGAAGCAAGTCTAAGCGGGACATAACTAAATGAAGTGACGCCGTCAATCGCAAAGGCCATCATTTTTTTCAACGGATACTTTGTCTCTCCTGCAAGACGCTGGTGGCGGTCGTACTCGACTTTGCAATGCTTAAATCCCATGAGAGGGAATATACCTCTGAGAAATCGGTTGATTTCGTTATACCTGGCAAATTCGTCACGAACTTTCGCCGAGATCAGCCGGAAATCAGCGTGGTCATAAACAAGGTTAACTCCCATTGCTTTCATGAGCTTGTAATAACATTGAGCTGTCAAGCGTTTGAAGGCGGTATCGTTTTGCCTTCCTTTTCTGACAGCGTAGACTATCTGGTAACCTTCGTTGAACTTTACGATCATTTCCTCAATCGTTTCAGGCGGGTCCTGCAGATCGGCGTCGAGTGTGACAATAGCATCGCCTTTGGCGTATTTGAGGCCAGCGGTTAGTGCGGCCTGATGTCCGAAATTTCCGCTGAAAGAAACGACCTTAATGTTCGGTTTCTTCGAAGCGAGATCGCTTAAAATATCCAGCGTAGAGTCTGCGGAACCGTCATCGATGTAGACAATCTCATAGCTGTCTATCAGTCCTTTTTCGGTCCATTGGTCAGCCAATGCAATTACCTTGTCATTGGTATCTGCGATAACCTCGGATTCATTGTAACATGGGATTACTATGCTCAATAACATAGGCCTATACCTTCAGAAGATTATTTTCCCCTTCGCAGCCATTCTACAAATTTCTTCAGGCCGGTTTGTATTTCGGTGTTTGGATTGTAGCCCAATTTTTCTATCGCTTTGGTCACATCGGCGTAGGTTTGTTTTACGTCGCCTGGCTGAAGCGGCTTGCGGTCTATTATCGCTTTCCTGCCCAGGGCGTTTTCTATCTCGCTTATCAGGACATCGAGCCTTACCGGTCGTGATTCGCCAAGATTGAAAATCTCGTAACCTTTGCACTTGTCCATAGCAGCTGTGACGCCGTCGATGATGTCGTCTACGTATGTAAAATCACGCCGCATGGAACCATCGCCGAAGACGGGTATCGATTTGCCTTCCTCGATGAGTTTTGCGAATTTGTGTATGGCAAGGTCCGGCCGTTGCCGCGGGCCGTAGACAGTGAAGAACCTTAGAGCCATCATATCGATATTATACAGGCTGCTGTACGTGTAGGTTATGAGTTCGCAAGCCTTTTTGGTCGCGGCATATGGGCTTATTGGAAAATCGACGTTGTCGGTTTCGGCGAAAGGGACTTTCCTGTTGTTGCCGTATACGCTCGAGCTTGAGGCGAAGACGAATTTATCGATGTTGAACTTTTTCGCCGCTTCTAGCATGACGACCGTGCCGTTTATATTGGTGTCCATGTAACCAACGGGATCTTCGATCGACGGTCTTACTCCGGCTTTTGCTGCGAGGTGGACGATTATGTCTATATCACCGGTTTCTAAGATCGATCCGACACATGCCGCGTCGCGGATGTCGCCTTCTACCAGTTCGAATTTACCGGTTGCCAACGCACCCTTAATATTGTCACGCTTGACTTCTTCACTGTAGAACGGATCAAAATTGTCAAGCCCGACAACGTCCCAGCCAGCGGCGGTTAATCTGTCGCTAAGATGTGAGCCGATGAAACCGGCTGCTCCTGTAACGAGTGCTTTCATTTATAGTTCCTCTGCTAGTTTCTTGATGTATTTTCGCATGTTGCTGGCTATGTCTTTGTCTTTTAAGGCGAACTCAATATTCGTTCTTACAAATCCTTCCTTGTTGCCAATATCACATCGCTTTCCGTCGAGAACGCGGCCGTACATAGCTCTATCTGCGACCATCAACTGCATGGCATCGGTTATCTGTATTTCACCGCCCTTGCCGGGAGTTGTGCGGCTTAGATAATCGAAAATCTGTGGAGTAAAAACATAACGGCTGGCAATAACAAGGTTTGACGGTGCTTCTTCCGGAGTTGGTTTTTCAACGAAACGGTTTATCCTGTAGATATCTTCTTCGACCTGCTTGCCGTCGATGACGCCGTAGCTGCTTACTTTTTCATGCTCAATCTCTTCGAGCAGAACCACCGATTCTTCATAATAATCGAATACGTCCAGCAACTGTTTTGTTGCCGGAACCTGCGAATCGATGACAGTATCTCCCAGCAATACCACGAAGGGTTCGTCGTTTACATGATGGCGAGCGCAATAGATCGCATCTCCAAGTCCCTTGAGTTCCTTTTGCCAGACAAAGTGAATGTCGGCAAGGTTTGATATTTTTTTTATTGTTTCAAGCTGGGCGTGTTTTTGTTTTTCGAGCAGTTGAGCTTCCAACTGGAAACTGCGATCGAAATGTTCCTCGATAGCACGCTTGCCCTTCCCGATAATCATCAGGATGTCGGTAATACCTGCAGCTACCGCTTCTTCAACGACATACTGGATGACCGGCGTATCGACGATGGGCAGCATTTCTTTTGGTTGTGACTTGGTGGCAGGGAGGAATCTGGTTCCAAAACCTGCGGCAGGGATTACAGCTTTTTTAATCATACTAATCCTTACTATCTGGCGGCGGCAATTTTCGGCTTGATGACTTTAATGCCGATCTTGCCGAGTTTGCTTTTTAGAGAATTAAACATTTTTTGATTTTCATAGGTGCCGACAATTGCTCCGCCTGAACCGGTAAACTTTGCACTTGCACCGGTTGACCTGGCTGTTTTGACCATGAGCATGTTATCGAGACTCATTTGGTATAATTTGGTTCTGCGATCAAAATTTGCATCGATCAGGGGGCTGGCTTTCTCCATTTGATCAGTCTCAATACATCTTCTGAACTTATCTGCAAGCGTGGCCCAGTATTTCATCGCACTTACAACCGCTTTTTCGCCTTGATCGAAACGATGGCGTATATCGTTATGAAACACTTCCGTCGGTTCGCCAAGTTCCGCGGTAAAAGCTACGTACATCTTAGGCAGCAAGCTTACATCCATATATTCGTATTTTCCGTAACCGCGAGACTTCATGATCTCCTTGTCAAAGTCCATGTAAATAAGGCCCTGGTAGACCTGGACTACACGGTCCTGAAGACCGGCCGTGATGTGCAGTTCGTCTGTCTCGGCGGAAAGGATGAGATTTGCCTGTATAAATTTTGGGATGCTGACGCCGTAGTAGGACATCAGCGCCCGCAGGCATGCGGTGATAATCGCACTGGAACCGGCAAGGCCGACGCCATGCGGAATGTCCGAACTGTAACGAATCGAGAAATTGCGGTCGTGAAGATCTATCTGATTCTCAAAGCAGTAATCGTAGAATCGCTTTATAGTTGCCTTGAGAAGCCTTATGCCGCCATAGTAACCATGCAAATTTACATCGTTGACGAGGGTTTGAATATCCGCAAAACGCGAATGGTCCTTAACGTTGGGCATTATCTCAAGCTCGGGTGTCTCGTAGAGAACTACCTGGGCAGAATAATTAGTGAATGCAAACGCGATGGTCTTGCCGAAGTATCCGTCTGAAGGATTCCCGATGAGACCTACCCTGGGATAAGCTTTTTTCCGAATGATCATAAAATTACCGTTGAATTAACTTTTTCTTCTATCCTTGAATGGCTGCCTGCCGACACAGTGGTATTCTATGCCCTGCTTTTTGACATAGCCGGGATCGTATAGATTTCTTCCATCGAACAGGACGGGTGTTTTGAGTTCTTTTGCAATTATATCGAAGTCAGGTGTTCTAAATTCCTGCCAGTCAGTCAATATGACAAGTCCATCGGCACCGGCAAGGATGTCATACCCATCACTTGACAATTCGATCTTGTCGCCAAGTTCTTCTTTGCAATTTTCCATCGCCTCAGGATCAAATGCTTTTACCTTTATTCCTACTTCGAGAAATCTCTCAATACATCTTATCGCCGGAGATTCGCGAATGTCATCGGTTCTCGCTTTGAAAGACAATCCCCAAACGGCGAGCGTAATATTGTCTGCGTCTTTGTAGTAATCGCAAACTTTTTTCGCAAAACGATCCTGCTGTGTATAATTTGCCTTCTGAACCGCGGCGGGTATAGTCATGGGGCAATCCTGCTGATCTCCCATGTTAATCAGTGCTCTTACATCCTTGGGGAAACAGCTTCCGCCATAACCGAGTCCGGCAAAAAGGAATGCACTTCCGATCCTCGAATCGCTGCCGATGCCGCTTCTTACGCTTTCGATGTCGGCGCCGAATTTATCGCAGAGTGCGCTAAGTTCATTCATGAACGAAATGCGAGTTGCCAGCATAGAATTTGCAGCGTACTTTGTCATCTCGGCGCTTGCGGTATCCATAAACAGCATCCTGCTTCTTTTTCGCATGAAAGGTGCATAGAGCTGTTTCATGATTTCCATCACAGCCGGATTTTCCGTTCCGATGATAACACGGTCGGGCTTGATGAAATCTTCGACCGCGGAACCTTCCTTGAGAAATTCCGGATTACTTACATAGTCGAACGGAACTTCTGTTTGTGCAGTCATCAGTTCGCTAACTTTTTTATGAGTTCCGACGGGAACGGTGCTTTTAGTAACAATGATCCTGTAACTATCCATTAGTTCGGCGATCTGTTCGGATACTTTCAGCACCGCCGAAATATCCGCAGAACCATCGGGAGCACTAGGGGTTCCGACGCCGATGAAAATAACCAGTGAATTGTCAACTCCGGATTTGAGATCGGTGGTAAAGATCAGACGGCCGGCGGCTTCGTTTCTTTTAACAATCTCAGTTAATCCCGGTTCATAGATCGGGATGATGCCGGCCTTGAGATCGTCGATCTTCTTCTTATCATTGTCTACACAAATAACGTGATTGCCGCCTTCTGCAAGACAGGCTGCGGCAACTAACCCGACATATCCAACTCCAACAACCGAAACTTTCATTAGCTAATATCCTTTGAAAAATTTTCTAAAAACCGCACTGTTTAAACGGACTCCGTCCCGGTCGGGCGCTATAACAAGCAAAGAAAATTACGAGCCGAAATGCCCGTAATCCACTAATTCTGCCTGCCATACTAAGTCCGATTACCTGCAGTAAGTCTAACTAACTGCTTTACTTATGCTTATATCGGCAAAATCAGGTACCGGTTTAGACTACTTTTCGTTATAATCCGTACAAATATTACTACCTGTCTCAACTCCAGGTAGGCGATTATACCCCTTTTCCAGGCTGATAATCGGCAAAAAGCTTTCCCCAGGGGCTATTGGTGAGCCATTCGTTGACAATTTTCTTTCCTTTTGAAGGATACCATATCCTGTCGTGATAGATCGCCGAGGCAAAAATGAAGCCATAAACGAGTGGTGTGTGGAACATCAGCTTCTGCAAACTCCGCATCGGCCCAAACCAGAAAAGCTTTCCGATACTCGAGGCCGCATTATCGCCGGTGCTGAAGTTGAAGCTTTCCTTTTCCAGGTCGACGTCGCCGACAATTTCTATCTCTTCAATCCTGCCCGTGCCAAGCCCCTTTTCGTGGGCAAGTCTTATAAATTTGTGATCCATGGGATCAAAACCCATAAACCGCGCAGAAACCGCGTCGATCGCAACACAATCATCCGAGGCCAGCAGGACGTTTCCTTCGACCGGCAGCATGGTTCTCGGGCCAGGACCATTGCCCGCGGTAGTTCCATCGGTTACGGTGAAAATACCCGGATGGATCTCCTTCTGGATCGCAAGCAGATCGACAAGCGTCTCATGAATCTTCGAATGACAATAATGACGCTTGTTATTGAGAAGACCGCCAAAAGCGTTTTTCATGGAACCTGTCATATTAGTATAGATATGGCATTTTAAGGTGGGAAGATGTACGACGTTTTTTCCGTGGAAGAAATCCGGAATGAGAATACCCTTTTCGAATATCTCGTCCAGAACGAGCATGTCGGATTTGGGCTCATACCGATTCCATGTCATGTCCTGCTTCTTAAAGTTGTATTTTATCGGAACATCATAGTGCTCGCAAACAGGCCTTTGCTTGTTGAGCATCTCACCGACACTGGCACTGGTGACGACAGTCTCATTTTCCACACAGACCAGGTCCTTGTAATCGGCGCCCTGAAGAGTACGGATGACCCCCTCCAGTTGCCACGGGGTAGTGTTTGCACTTGGGTACATCAGGTGCCATGAAATATTGTTTTTGAGGATGGTCGTAGTATCTTTGGAAAGCGCACCGGCAAAATCGGCCAGCTCCATAACCCGCTTGATATCATCCTGCACCGTTTCCGTGTTCGTTCTGATTATCGCAACTTTGCTCATATTAACCCTTAAAATATATCTTAATTAGTGTCAGAAATCGCCTTTATTCTAAATACCGGACCTGACTTTACAAAATCGTATTTCCCACTTTCCAGGATAAACTCCGGACAATAGCGTTTCTGGGGTGTCACAACGTATACCGCCTCTGCTGCAAGCAGGTCATCCAGCGTTTCTACGGTTACGAAGTCGATAGGGTTCTTATAGTCACCGTGCTTGGAAATAATCTTAACATCTCTTCGCAGCCCGGCGAACTGCTGGGCGTACCAGAGAGCGTAAACCGTAGTTCCATCGGCGATAATTACACCATTGTCTTCGACAGAATCAAGTGCATCTGCAGCGAAAAGTTTAGGACCGTCATTGCCGCACTGCCAGGGCCTGAGGAAATAGGTGTACTCGTTGCGATACGGGATTTGACGCTTTGTACCAAGGCTAAATTCCATACGCTCGGCTATTATCGGAACCACCGCGTAAACGCCCACAGGCAGCAATGCGCCAATAACAATAGCAAAAGGCAAATATCGGTTTTTAAAACGCTCAAGAACTACCCGGCAGCCAACTCCGATGAATACGCACACCAGGCAGTAAAACGGAATGAAAAAAGCATACCGGTCAGGAACCGTATAGCGAAATGCGAAAACGAAAAATATCAGCATCATTGCAAGAAGCATATTCGCAAATGTCTTAAAACCGATTACTTTGTACACTGCAAACAGCCCGACAAAAAACAGCAGTATATTTGGCGTTGGAAAACTAAGCCCGAAGAACATAAAGTTTTTCTTTACGATCGTAGTACTTAGAGCAACGTTTAGAACCTTACTTCCATACGAACCGCCGACCAAAGCCGACTGTATTGTTCCGGCAAAATCTCCTGTTGCGATAAGTTCACGGATTATCAGGTATAAATACGGCGCACACCCTGCGGTCCAAGGTAACGCCATCAACAATATCTGGCCAAACCTGATGTTCCTGCGGTAAAGCAAAACTACGATCATCACAAGATAGCACGCAAGCGGTAATATTCCCCACATGTGGTTGGAGATCGACAGACCGTTGAAAAAAGCAAGCAGGTACAGCCAGCCGACTTTTTGCTTTTTGAAACACAGAAACAGAAAGATCAACTCCGCTGAAAAAATTGCCGTGTACAACGTATAGACTTCCGCGATAGCACAATGCTGCCAGAACGTCCATGAAAGAGTGAGGCTGAGAGCACCGACAGCCGCCGGGATCAGACCGCCAACAAAAAACCTGATGAGCAGGAATATATTCGCAACTGTTATCGCCCCGCATATCGCCGAGATCAGGTTGATGCGATAACCGTACTCGCCAAGCGGAATGCTTTTTGCCGCCATTCCGATAAGATGATACAAGGGATGGGCAAGCGCCAGACCGAGGCCGCCTTCGACATCGTTATGCCAGATACGATACTGAAACATCCCGCTGTCCTGAAAAAGCGAACCGGGTGCACAAGTAATCGCATAGAGAGCAGCGGCAAGAACAAAAACCACAAAATAACTCTTAGTCAATTTTGGGGAAGTAAATTCTGTCATCTTAATTCGCACACCGGCCTTGTTATCAAAGGTTCTGGATCCAGACTTCAATGTCCTTGCCATACTTGATGACTATCACAGCTAACGCTATCCACAGCACCACCGTTGCCTGCAGGGCTCTGTCGCGGAGAATCAGATCCGTGGGATCTGCATACGCCCCTTCCATCGAGAGCATCGCGAAACGAAAAACTCCATACACAACGACAGGCAGAGTGTAGATAAAATAGTTCGTACCGAAATTCTCTACCGTCCTGTCGTTTAGACCGTAAAGCAGGAAAGATATGACCGCTATTGCCGCCGACAGCGTGATCAGATGAGTAAGAAGTTCGGGCGTATATGAAATTAGCGTCGGCCTGTGATTTTTCGCCTGCGTTAAATCGCCGATAATCACAACCTCGCTGAAACGCTTGCAGAAGCCCATAAACAGGCATATCGTGAACATGCAGATGAAAAGCCAGGGGCTAATCGCAGCTTTAACCGCTACAGCGCCTGTCACCGCGCGGAGAACAAAACCCATCGCAATACAGATAACATCGATAAGTACCGTATGCTTAAGATACGTCGAATAACTTACCTGCAAAACGACGTAAACGGCAATCATAAACAATACAATATTTGAAACTTTGTATGCGACCAGCGCCGCCAGCGCAAGAAAACACAACGCCTCGATCATTGCCGCAGTAACACTTACACTGCCGGAGGCAAGTGGCCGATTCTTCTTTCGAGGATGCTCGCGGTCCGCCTTGATATCTTTAATATCGTTTAGAATATAAGCGAACGCCGAGGCAAACGAAAATGCAAGCGCAGCAACAAGTATACTGACCCACGCCTGCCGATCACCGATACGCCTGGCAAACAGGATCGGCAAAATCACCACAACATTTTTTATCCACTGATGCGGACGAGCCAATCTTATCATTTCGCTTACTGCCATGTTCTCTCCGTATTTTAACTTAGGAAAGTGAGAATTGTCTCTACGACAAAGTCTTTCATCTCGTCAGTCAATTCAGGATAAACCGGAAGTGCCATAACTTCAGACGATGCCTTTTCGGTGTTCGGAAAATCGCCTTCCTTGTAACCCAGCGATGCGAAACACTCCTGCAAATGAAGTCCAGTCGGATAGTATACCGCACAACCGATATCGCTCGCCCTTAGATGTGCAAGCACTTCGTCGCGTCTGGGCACACGTATGACATACTGATTATAAATTGAAACATTATCGTCGCTGATGTAAGGCGTCTGAACAGGCGTACCGGCAAATTTTTTATCGTAATAAGCCGCGTTCTTTCTTCGCCGCCCCGACCAGTCATCCAGATGCGGAAGTTTCACCAAAAGCGCCGCTGCCTGAATCGGATCAAGTCGAAAATTACCGCCCACAAAATCATGTTCATACACGCCCGTCTGGCCATGGCTTCGCATGACCTTTAGTTTCTCGTATAATTTTTCATCGTTTGTCACAGTCATGCCGCCGTCACCGATGCCGCCAAGATTTTTACTCGGGAAGAAACTAAAGCACCCGGCGGTCCCGATACTGCCGGCCTTTTTGCCCTTATAGGTACTCGATATTGATTGGCAGGCGTCTTCGATCACAGCGAGACTGTGCGATCCGGCGATAGCCATGATCGAATCCATGTCGGCCATTTGCCCAAAAAGGTGCACGGGCATGATCGCCCTGGTATTGTCGGTAATCGCACCCTCGATCAATGCCGGGTCAATATTGTAAGTCGCCGGATCAATATCGACAAATACGATCTTAGCTCCAGTGCGGGCTATGCACCCAGCCGTAGCGAAAAAAGTAAAAGGCGTAGTGACAACCTCATCGCCTGGTCCGATATTAAGGCTCATCAGGGTCTCCAGGATAGCATCTGTCCCGCTTGACGACCCCACGGCATATTTACAACCGCAATATGCTGCGATTTGTTTTTCAAGCTCTTCGACCTTCGGACCGCCAATACAACGCTGCGTGTCCAGCACCTCAGTAACCTGCTCAAGAACCTCATCTCTGATAGTGGCAAACTGGGCTTTCAGATCCAGCAAAGGAACCTGCATTTAACGTCTCCATAATAAACATAAAGTAAAGTTAGTATGAACAGTTATTATCGCCGCTGGCAGGCCTTACGTCAATAAGAAGGAATTCTTTTTCCTGACATATGTAAAAGGGATATTTGGGCCCATAGGATCAGGATGAAATGCGGAAACTTCTGGATTACAGCACATTACGCCAGTAGTCGATGATGATGTCGAGTGTTTCGTCGAGCATTTTGATCGGACCGTATTGGATCGCCTCTTTGATCCGTTCCAGGCTTGGAACACGTCTTAGCATATCGTCGAAAGACCGCCCATAGGCCTCTTCGTATGAGATGAACTTTTTTTTGCTTGTGCTGCCAGCCTTTGCGATGATCAGGTCGGCAAGGGCTTCTATGGTTATTTCTTCATCGGAACCGATGTTGTAGATTTTTCCGGCGATCCCCTCCGTTTGAACCAGTCGTATCAATGCGTCCACCACATCTCCGACATAGCAGAAGCATCGCGTCTGGAGGCCCGTACCGTATATCGCAATATCTTCGCCCTTGATCGCCCTTTCGACAAAACGCGGAACGACCATTCCGTACTGACCCGTCTGTCGCGGCCCTATCGTATTGAAAAGCCTGGCGACAACTACCTCGAGACCGAACTGATCATAATACGCGAATCCGAGAAATTCGTCAATAGCTTTGCTGCATGCATACGACCATCGCGAAAACCGCGTACTGCCAAGTACAGAGTCATCGTCTTCGTGAAAAGGAACCTGTTCGCTCTTGCCGTAGACCTCGCTCGTCGAGGCGAGCAGGACTTTTTTGCGATACTTGTCGGCAAGTTCCAGAACGATCTCTGTAGCGTGAATGTTAGTCTCTATGGTGTGTACCGGCTGATCGACAATCAACTGCACACCGACGGCAGCGGCAAGGTGAAACACGACATCGCAGCCGGCGACAAGATCTTCCATGACAACCCTGTCGCAGGCATCACCTTCCACAAAATCAAAACCGGGCCTGTCCAGACAACACTCAATATTACCCCGGCTTCCGGTGCTCAAATTATCTATAACAGTAACCCGGCGGCCGTCCTCAAGCAGCCGCCGACAAAGATGTGATCCAATAAAACCTGCTCCGCCTGTTACAAGTGCTTTCATACCGACCTTCCCGGATTTCGTTAATACTTTGCCTTGCCATCGATAGCAGGGTAAGTACTTTTTAACGCTTTATCCGCCCCATGTCAATCAATGATACAAATCGCACTGAAAAAACTCGCATGGATACGCCGTTAGGGTGCCCCGCGGACACGCTGTATGCTTGCTGATCGATCGGTAAGTATCACTCAGTTAAACAACAATCCAGTATACGATACAAATTCTGCCGCATGATCGGTTTGTAGAGAAAATCATCAAAGCCAGCCTTTTTATAACGAATCTGCGTCTCAAGACTATTATCAGTGGTCATAGCTACCACCGGCACCTCACTACCACGTTCGCGAAGGTTGCGAATAGCTTCTTCGCCATCCATTTCGGGCATATGCATGTCCATTATTATAAGGTCAAATTGCTCGACCAACGCCTTTTGCAGAGCCTTTAGGCCATCTTCGGCAAAATCAATGGAAAGCCCAAATTTGTCCAGATTCAGCTTCATCAGAACACGGTTAAGCGGATCGTCATCAACAACCAGCACCCTTGCGTTATACTGCTTCTGCTGGTCGGTATGAACAAATTCTTCCGGCGATCGTCGTACTTTTAATGATCGCAGCATTTGATCGTTGGAAGTTATTGTCTTGTTTTTTTTGATTGATGCATCACCACAGGGCATTCCCGTCAGTTCAGCGACTTTCTCGGCTTCCATCTCGCGGGCCATTACTATTAAATCCGCATTATCTTGAGCGTTTGCCTTGCATCGGACAATTTCCGCAACAACCTGTTTTCCCTGCCCGGACTCCGTCTTCAATTTTAAGATGAGATTGGAAGTATCTTTATCCAAACGGGTTATCGCGCCAACTTCATCGGCAATACCTTCCGTTCCTCCGGATACCAGTTCATAAAAACTTGTTCCGATCAGGCTCTGCGGGGTTCTCGAAACCAGTTGCGAAGCCTTCTTGTTCGTCCTTTTGACAATACCAGTGCTGTCGATATGCCATACCATGTCCGGTATTGAATCGAGGAAATTCTCAAATTCTTCTTCTAATCGCTTCGCCTGCTCTTGAATCTCGTTTTTGATCGCACTCTGCTCGACAAGCGTCTCTTTCACTTCCAGTATCTGAGCTTTGAGAAGGTTGACATACTTGCTAAGTTCATAACACTCGCATGCTGCAAGTTGGCTCTTTCTGCGTTCGACGGTAAAACATATCGAACGTCCGAGCATCTCCCGCATGAATTCACCCTTGACAACATAGTAATCCGCACCCTTGCGGATCGCATTTATCGCCGTTGAATGATCCGACAATGCGGACAGTACAACGATCGGAATATCCGGGTTGACTTTGCGAATACCAACAATGGTATCGACACCTGTGCTGTCGGGAAGTCCCAGATCAAGCACTACACTATCAAAATCACGCCTAGCCAGAACCTCCCTGGCAGTGGCAAGGTCTTCCGCTGTCTCGACCTTATAGTTTACAAACTCATTGTCACCGGAAAGTGTCCGTTCCACAAGGCAACGAACACCCGGGTCGTCCTCAACCAGCAAAACGTCAAGGGTTTGCTTTTGACTATCCTCCGTGAAGGATTCTGACTTGCTGACTTGCTGACTTGCTGACTTGCTGACTTGCATCTATTTATGCTCCTTAACTACCTTTAACCTACAATAAACTAGACACATATACAATGAATATCAACTATTGTATCTAATCTTTCAGAACAGATAACACTGACACCTTGCCCACCATAGCAACCATCGGACAATAAGGGCACTCAGCGTTAAAAAGACAATGAAATGACATAAACCAAGCAAACGGCACGGATATGTATAAGCAAATACCTCAACTAAGGGTGGATTGTGGTTTTTTGGCAATCTGGAAGATGATTTCTTTACACATCCTAAATACCACAATAAGTGCAGCACGTTCTGTCGGACTCCCAGACGGTCACGCTTTCCAGTGCAGCGCCTGCAAACTTTCCGTTCAATTTGTCCCACGCCAAAACCGTAATGTTTTCGACAGTCGGGTTCTTAACTGCAAACTCGGCAACATCTGCATTAAGATTTTTGTGGTCGACGATCTGGATGAATTCCTGTGAAACTGTCTTTTCGAATTCGCTGATACTAAAACCCTCACCGCCAGCGCACTTGCCGACAGTTATCTCGACTATGTAATTATGACCGTGACCGGAAGGATTCGCACATTTGCCGAAAACCTCAAAGTTTTTCTCATCGGAAAACAAATCGTTCCATAGTTTATGCATCGCGGCAAACTCAAATTTCTCACTTATGTGCGCCAATGTGCAATCCTCCGAATTAATCGATATCTTTCTAAACGGGTTAAGCTCAACAGCCAGTTCCGTAAGTTTTGCGAACGCAAATTCCTCGTCGATAACACCCCACGCCTGCCCTAGTATCTCCTGGACATCGTCCAGTGTTACATGCTGGGCGTTAGCATATTTATTTTTGAAACGTTCGGAAAAAATTGGGACCGCCAACCGCCTTACAGACTTGTCAATATCCACGACATTGACTACAAAACCGGTTTGTCCGTCTATTTCGGCGGCAAGTTTCACCCACAGTGCAAAATACAGAGAAAAACCTTCACCGCACGGCTTTGATGCATAAGAATTAAAGCCGACAGTCTCATCGGCCAAAAACGGATTGATAGAAAAACGAATCTGTCGGCTTAACTCATGCATAAAAAGCATCGGCCGAAAGGCCGAATCCTTCATTAATCATTAGACATTAATCATTTCCCTAGCCTCTAATGAGGCTGAGTACCTCGCTTCGGCTTCGAGGATCTTTCTTAAATATACCGCGAAGAGCCGACGTTACCATCACAGAACCCGGCTTTTTTATTCCTCGTATCGTCGTACAACTATGCGATGCTTCGATCACGGCAGCGGCACCTTTGGGCTTTAGCTGTTCCATGAGAAAATCAGCGATCTGCCCTGTAAGGCGTTCCTGAACCTGAAGTCGCCTGGCAAAGCTGTCTACAATACGAGCAAGCTTACTGATTCCAAGAACACGACCATCTGGGAGATACGCAATATGTGCCTTACCGATAAAGGGCATCATGTGATGTTCGCAAATACTGTAAAATGGAATGTCACGAAGCAGCACAATCTCATCGTAATTTTCAGTAAAAACCTGCAAATGCTCTGCCGGGTCCGACCGCATACCGGACAAAAGCTCAGCATACATGCGAGCAACCCGCTTAGGCGTGTCGGCAAGACCTTCACGGTGTTCATCTTCGCCAAGGGCAAGCAGTATCTCACGAACCGCAACTTCTATACGCCCAAGATCAACTTTAATATTTTTCTTTTCACTCATGTTTATCTCTTTCTGCCTTTCATGGCAACGTTCATTACAAAGGCCGTCAACAGGCGTACTCCGAATCCGCCCGACCCCGAAACTCCAAACTTTTTATCATTAAACATATCCATTCCGGCCATATCGATATGAGCCCACTTGGCATCGCCGGCAAAAGACCCCAGAAATGCACCCGCCGTAATCGCACCGCCCCATCGCGAGCCCGTGTTCTTCAAATCGGCGATGTCGCTTTTCATCTCGTCAAGATATTCGTCGCCGCTGGGCAAATGCCAGACCTTTTCTCCACTGATCTCAGAGGCTTTTTCAAGCTGTTTGATTAACTTGTCGTCATTGCCCATCAAACCGGCCATATGTTTGCCCAGTGCAACCACACAGGCACCCGTAAGCGTGGCAATGTCGACGATAACCCCGCATTTCTCAGTAGTTGCATAGTGAATCGCATCGCAAAGTATCATCCTGCCCTCTGCATCGGTATTGTGAATTTCGACCGTCTTTCCGCTAAGAGTAGTAATAATATCGCCCGGTCGATAGCTGGACCCGTCCGGCATATTCTCCGCCGCCGGAATTATCCCGTAAACCGTCGCAGCCGGTTTCAACGCTGCGATCGCCTTCATTGCACCAAGCACCGCCACCCCGCCGGACTTGTCAAATTTCATCTCCTGCATATTCGCGGAAGGCTTTATACTGATCCCGCCCGAATCGAAAGTAACCGCCTTGCCAACAAGCGCAACGACAGGAGTTTTGCCGCTTACCCTCTTCGCCGGTGTATACTTAAGGATGATCAGCCTGGCCTGCGACGCCGAACCGCTCCCGACAGCAAGTATCCCGCCGGCCTTTCGCTTTATAAGCTCCTTCTCGTCAAAAACTTTACAGCTAAGCGTATCTTCTGCTTTCGCGATTTTCCTCGCCTCTGAGGCAAGTGTAGGCGGATTGATCACATTGCCCGGACGATTTGCGATTGTCCGGGCATAACTTTGCGCCTGACCGATTATATTGCCGTCCTTAACTCCCTTTGCAAGCTGTTTCACCGCCAAACTGTCCGAATCGACAATAACCGCATCGAGCGAATTAAGTCGACTGTCTTTCTCGTCCGTAACAAATTCATCGTAACGATAACTGCCAAAATATACACCTTCAGCAATCGCCTGCCCCGCCGCCTCAAGAGATATCTTTCGACCCGCGCCCTGATGCAATGCAACCGCAAGAGACGCTGCCTTAAGTTTCACCGCCTTATTCGCAGCAATCGAAGTTGCCTTGCGAAGACAGTTAACCGTCAACTTCTTTCGCTCGCCAAGACCTATCAGCAAAACACGATTCGCTCCGATATCGCCGTTACCGTAAACAACAGCCGTACTGCCGCACTTACCCTCAAAGTCACCAAGCTCGGCAAGTTTACTTATCGCACCGCCAAGCTCGCGATCCAATGCGTTTGACAGCTTATTGAACTTTGTTCCATCGGAGTAATACCCAACCGCAAGTACATCCGTCTCAATTTTGATTACGTCGGTTGTTTTTGTTTTTACCGTAACATTAATTATTTCGCGTGCCATATTACAATTCCTTATAGCTTGAATATATTTTTAAAAATAGCCTCGGCCAACGGCCGAATCCACACTTGATCATTGGTCATTCCTTGTTGAGTGTTGGCTATTCGTTTTTTCTTCACTTATGCCTTTTTTTTACTTTTGAATTTCAAATAGCTCTCGATAAAACCCTCAAGATCGCCATCCATCACAGCCGCGATATTGCCAACCTGATAATCGGTCCGGTGATCCTTAACCATCTGGTACGGCTGCATGACGTAGCTCCTGATCTGGTTGCCCCAGGCGATCTCGCCTTTTGCGCTGTACATCTTCGAAATCTCATCATCTCTCTTTTGTTTTTCGAGCATATACAGCCTCGCCTTTAGCATTTTCATCGCTTCGGCCTTATTCTTATGCTGACTTCGGTCATTTTGGCACTGAACAACGATTCCCGTGGGCAAATGAGTTATCCGAACCGCCGAGCTGGTCTTGTTAACATGCTGCCCGCCGGCACCGCTCGCCCGATAGAAATCCATCCGCATCTCATCATCGGCGATATCAACATCAATATCGTCTTCATATTCAGGAATAACATCGACCGCTGCAAAACTAGTATGCCGCCTGCTTTGCGAGTCAAACGGGCTTATCCGCACAAGCCGATGCACACCCGTCTCACAAGAAAGTTTACCGAACGCAAAAGGACCGTTAACTTTCAGCGTAATCGAACGCACCCCCACCTCTTCGCCCGGTGTTATATCAAGCTCTTCAAACTTATATTTATTCCCCTCGAAATATCTCGTATACATCCGCAGCAGCATATTCGCCCAGTCGCAGCTCTCCGTACCACCAGCTCCTGCATGAATACTAAAGAAACAACCCCGCATATCGTCAGGCCCGCTGAGCATACCGGCAACCTCGATCTTGTCGCACTTCTTTGAAAGCGATGCAAGATCATCTTCAAGTGATGCGAGAGTTTCCTCGTCGTTTTCCTCCTCGGCAAGTTCAAAAAGTTCGGAAAGGTCACCGACCGCTGTTTTGATTTCCTCAGCCGGATCGATAATGCTCTTTACTGCGCTTATCCCAGAAACTACAGCCTTGGCAGCATCGGGTTTATCCCAGAACCCAGGAACGGACATCTTCTTTTCATACTCAGCGCGTAAAGCAATCTTACCAGGCAAGTCAAAGCCACTCCCGGATCTGCTCAACCCGGGCCTCCAGCTCAATTATACCACTCTTAAGTTCAGACAATTCCATAAAAATCTCACAAATCTTCAAGCTTATTTAACCATTCATTAAAATGTGGACATTTTTCACGAATAGCTCGTATTCCTATATCTTCAGATATAGCTTTTCCCATTGCCACTTTACGATAGCTATCGCAAAGAGAGAACAATCTTTTCGATGGAGCTGTCTCCGGCCCATCGTTAACCTCTTCCGGTTCTCCGCATTCGTTCAAAATAGCCTCTATCACCGATGGCCTTACGCCAATTTGACCGGCAAGTATCGACGCATCGCTAAAAAGCAGTGCCTCAAATTCATGCATCTCAATATATGGAATAAAACGCTTATCAATATTATAATCTGGAAACAGTTCTTTGATTTTTGCAAAGGTTGCATCTTCCATCTTTTCCGCTTTATCTGTCGAAGCAAGGCTTGTACCACCCCCAAGTATACGTAACACTTCTTCCTTACCGGGCCAGGTTGACTCTATTCTGAAATAGTCAAACATAGTTGATATATAAGTATCCGGTCTTTGCTTTAGAAAATTTCCGATGTCACCTTTAGCTCGATCAAATCGTATATCTCCGCCTTTCTGACCGGGTTTGCCAATCAAAGCAGCCTGTAGAAAAATGTCTTTGGTAGCCATTTCGGGAGCAAGTACATCCCTAACGAAAGTTTGTTCTGTTTGACCCTCAACTACAATAATAATTTCGGCACTACTCATGCACCGGGCCTCCAGCCACAATATTCTTCCGCCACAAGTCGCCCAACGAATAATCTTCCAGCCAATGCGTCAAATCCTTTGCTTCTAATCGCTTAAAAGTCGATGCACCTTTTTCACGATTAACAACAATAACATCCTCAGGTTCAAAATTGTCAACCAAAGCTGGCGATTGAGTCGAAACGATCACCTGAGTCTTTTGAGAAGCAGCTTTAATCAACTCCGTCAATATTTCTATAGCATAAGGATGCAAACCAAGCTCAGGCTCATCGATCACTATTGTAGAAGGTGGATTAGGTTGCAAAAGAGCTGTTGCTAGACAGATAAAACGAAGCGTACCATCAGATAAATGATACGGCTGCATAGGATAATCAGAACCCTTTTGTTTCCAGCTTAAATTCACTATTTCTTCTTCGCCAGATCGAGATGGTTTCAATATAAAATCATCAAAGAACGGTGTTACAAGCCTTACAGCCCCTATTACAGAATTGTAATATTCTGGTTCATCGTCGCGTAATTCCAGCAGGAATGGAGCAATATTTGAAGCATCTGACCGTAGGCTTTCATTATCAGCCGTAATCTCAGAAAGACGCATCGGTGCATTTTTACCCGTATCATGGAAATGGTAAACAACCCAGTTTGAAATGGCCTTATAAATATAATAGCCTATTCCGTAACTATTGGGATAATTATGTGATTTCTCATCCTTACGAGATGATATTCTACTTTCACGATTCCCATGGCCAATGCGTGTTCCATTCCCATTGAACAATTCAAGTTCAGAATTAATTAGAAAATCCTCAGAAACAGTTGGCTCCAATTCAAACGAATAGGAATTAGGCCCAAAATCAAATCGAGCAGCTATACCTTTTGTGTACTTGGGTCCATTAAACATGAAGTTAGCTGCTCTACCACGCTCTCTAATAAATTTTGCAAAATTCTCATCGACCATAGCTCTGAGCATGCGAAAAATATCAACAAAATTACTCTTACCGGCACCGTTACCGCCTATCAAAACATTGAGATTTTTTAGCTCAAAATCTACAAGCGACTTGATCGACTTAAAACCCTTGATTGTTATTTTATCTAAAGCGTCACCCATAAGTACGCTCCCCTAAATATTAACATGAGACACCCACATCATTTTCACAAGAAAAGAACAAACACAAAGTCTATACTATTCCTTAGCATCTGAAAAGGAAATTTCCAAGACAATAAAAACGACTAGACATACCTGATTGCCAATACTTCCTCAGCAAATAAATGTTTACTTGCAAAAGTATTATAGCTATATATACACTATAGCGACCGCAATCGCACTTTCTGGTTTGAGATTCCTTGTCGCTAATAACTTCATTGTATTTGAGCCAAAAAATAACCTGCTCCACCAAACTCTCTACCGAAAAAAACTTCTTGAGAGAAGTTAAATATCAATTTATCAGGACACCATCCGTCTCTTTTTCTTTACCCTATTTTTCCGCTAGGACATAACTCAAGAATTGTTTGGTCTACTATTTTTACACCTAAAAACACACAACTTTTGCTCAAAACATGCGCACTTTTGCAAAAAAAATCCAAATTCTGCATTATTTACGCAAACTTTTCACCCCAAAAACCCCCAAAATCTACAGGTAGGAAACATCCATAACCCGCTTCAAGCCCCCAAAAACCCCTTTTCCACAAGAAAATCAAAAGCAAAACACCCAAAAAACCCATTAAAATAACAATCCCGATTTATCGGGATTCCACAGCTAGCTAACAGCTAATGGCCGCCGCCAAAGGCGGCTAAACCGGTGGTTTTCTCAGTTTCTTAATCTCACCCCGCTGCTTCTTTTCGTCAAGCCGCTTCATCTTCGCAGCCCTGGGCATTCTGGTCTTCTTCCTCACCGGTTTGCGTACTAATGCACCACGCATCAGCTCACAAAGACGTTCAACCACAAGCCGCCGATTTTCACCCTGCGTGCGGTATTTCTGGCAATGCACATGCAAAACGCCGTCTTTGCTGATACGGCTTTTGAGCTTGGCGGCGATCCGTTTTTTCTGACCTTCCGAGAGGTTTGGGCTATTGGCAACATCGAAAAACACAGTAACGCGTGAGTTGACCTTGTTAACGTTCTGCCCGCCAGGCCCGCTGCTGCGGCTAAACACAAACCGCAATTCATCCTCACCAATCACAATATTATTAGTAACCTCTATCATCCCTTATATACCAACCCTATATCATATTTCGAAGAACATCTCGGACAAATAAGAAACCATTTTACAGGCCCGGCTCCGCCAAATCCTTCGAAAACACTATGAAACCCATCCTCATAACCGCAATTAGGACAAACAGTAAACTCCCCCCCAGCACCCAAATCAACCTTCACAACCTCACGCTCAGCCATTTTATGCCTCCCGAATACTCTGATCACAAACCGATTCAATTTTCGAACTACCAGATAATACCCCAACCTCAGCATCTGTCAACCGGCTTTCGCTGCGAGGAGTTCTTTTTTTCCTGTACACTCCGCAAAACATGATCGAAACTCCGCACAGCCCCACGAACCAGTTGCCGAATCTGCTAAATACAGTTTTGCATCTATAGACTTCCATTTCACCAATAACCATACCCGGCCCGTTTTCAACGTGATCGAAACTGCCGATAACTTTGCCATCGGGCGCAATAATCGCACTGATACCATCCAGCGCAGCCCTGACGATCCCATACCGAGATTCAATCGCCCTGTGAATGCTGCTCTGTAGATGTGCATTTCTAACCGGCCGCCAGTCAAGCGTCGGTACCGCCACAAGAGAGATACCCATCTTACCGTATATTCGAGACAGGCTCGTAAAATTATCATCCTGACAGATCATACCGCCGACACTGGTTGAGCCAACTTCCACGACTTTCATATCTCCGTTACCGTTCTCAGAATTCTCAAACAGCGTAAGATAAGTCTTCGTATACTCTGCGCCAACTTCGCCCGTATCGTCTACAAACATCAAACGGTTCTGATCCAGCTCTGCGTTGAAATATCCGACCACAAGGGAAATCCCATTCGC
Organism: Planctomycetota bacterium; assembly: GCA_019456245.1. Lineage (GTDB taxonomy): Bacteria > Planctomycetota > Phycisphaerae > Sedimentisphaerales > Anaerohalosphaeraceae > VRUF01. The sequence goes on from VRUF01000005.1 coordinate 35,585, forward strand.
CGCCGCAGTTGCTTTGATCTTCTCAAGCCACTGATCATAGTCATACTGGTCAACATAGAAACCCATCTCAGGCGTTACGGCAAGGACGGCACCTGCCCGTGACGCTTCTGCGACAGGAGCGGCAAAAAGTTTTTCGAAAACCTCCGCCTTTGCAATATCAACGCTATCTCCATCCACAGACTTTGAACACCATCCTACCGCTGCCACTTTAATCTTTTCACTTTCCCCATTAAGCATCACCGTCAAACTCATACCTGCTGCTATCGCCAAAATCACCACACCTGCCACAATCCCGCGCCTGCGAAGTTTCGGACACATCCATCCGTTCACGGCAAGTGCCTGCAAAGCTGCGACCACAAAAACAACACCGCCCATACCGGTTATCGATTCAAATCCCACCAAACGCGGATACCACGACCAGCTCCTGGCAAAAGATTGAGCCGTACCCCATATTGGAACCGCGGTGTAATTAACCCAGTCCAGCACAACAAAAAACGCACCGATACCGATAGCCTTCAAAACCGTCGGCTTTTCAAGCAGCTTTGATAATACGATCACAAAAATTATCATCACAGCAACAAAGTCCGCCACCAGAATCGCCGTAATCGGAGCCGGAAGTTTCAACACGGCAACCTGCGGCAAAGAAAACCCAAGCCCCATATACAT
>VRUF01000338.1 GCA_019456245.1 Planctomycetota bacterium
AAGGGATGGATTATAGCGAAGTTATCTCAATGGCATTGTCTCAGTCGCCGCTTGCTGAAAATCCGCAGGGGACGCTTAGCACCGGTTTTCACTATAGTGCAGTGCTTGGTCTTGCAGATAAGATCGTCGCAGCGGTCAAGGCCGGCAAGATCCGTCATTTCTTCTTTATCGGCGGTTGTGACGGGGCAAAACCCGGACGTAACTACTTTACGGAACTTGCCGAAAAGGTGCCTGACGATTGTATTATACTCACCGCCGCGTGCGGTAAGTATCGCATTAATGCGGCTGACTATGGAACTATCGACGGTATTCCGCGTTTGATCGATACCGGGCAGTGTAATGATTGTTACTCTGTGATCCAGATCGCTGTCGCGCTGGCCGGTGCCTTTGATTGCGGAGTGAACGATCTTCCGCTTTCGCTCGTAGTATCGTGGTATGAGCAGAAGGCGGTGGCGATTCTTCTTACTTTGTTGCATCTTGGTATTAAGGGTATTCGTCTTGGTCCATCGCTGCCGGCGTTTATCAGTCCGAATGTGTTGAATGTACTTGTAGAAAACTATGGTATCAAGCCGGTCGGTGATGTCGATGAAGACCTTGCCGCGATGCTTGAAGGGAATTAAGGATGTAGTTTAATATGGCAATACGTAATATTGTAAAGATCGATGAAGAAAAGTGTAATGGCTGCGGCGATTGTGTTAACGCATGTGCCGAAGGTGCTATTCAGATCATAGACGGCAAAGCCAAGCTTGTCAGCGAAATATATTGTGACGGACTTGGGGCGTGTCTTGGACATTGCCCCATGGACGCCATTATTATAGAAAAACGCGAATCGGCCGAGTTTGACGAAAAAGCGACCGAAGAGCATCTTAAGCAGCAGAACCAGCCAAAAGAAGAGCCTTTAGTTTGTGGATGTCCCGGTACTATGGCACAGAGTTTCAAGAAAGATGTGCCAGTTGAAGGCAGCGGGGGGGATGTTCCTTCGCAGCTTGCTCAATGGCCGGTGCAGCTTAAACTGGTATCTCCGGCTGCGCCGTATTTTAAAGGCGCTGACCTGCTGCTGGTTGCCGATTGTGTGCCGTTTGCTATGGGCGATTTTCATGGCAAACTGCTCAAGCAAAAACCGATCGCTATCGGATGTCCCAAGCTTGACGATGTCGATTTCTATATCGAAAAGCTAAGCGATATTATTACGCAGAGCGGACTTAAGAGCCTGACCGTTGTGCATATGATCGTTCCGTGCTGCTCGGGGCTGACTTATATAGCAAAGCAGGCAGTCGAAAAAAGCGGTGTTAATCTGGATATGGAAGACATTACAATAAGTCTCGAAGGTGAAATAACGAACAGCCAAAAGCTTGCTTAGAAAGTGATACTATATGGATGTAGTTGCAGGGATAGCAGTTGATTTCTGGGTTACACTTACGGCGATGTCGCCGTACCTTTTGTTTGGTTTTGCGATAGCGGGGGTTTTGTCGGTTTTTATTTCGCCTGAATTTGTCGAAACGCATTTGGGAAGCAGGGGGTTTTGGCCTGTTGTTAAGGCGTCTTTGTTTGGAGTGCCTTTGCCGCTTTGTTCCTGCGGAGTAATACCTGTTACGGTATCGCTTAGGAAGCACGGCGCAAGCAGGGGGGCGAGCGTTTCGTTTCTGCTTTCAACTCCGCAGACCGGTGTGGACAGTTTTCTTGTGACGTGGAGTTTGCTTGGGCCTGTCTTTGCGATCTTTCGTCCTCTGATAGCGTTTGTGACGGGGCTTATCGGTGGTCTTGCTGTCCAGGCGGTTACGGATAATTCTAAAGAGGTTGCCGAAGAGCAAAAGGATGAAACGAAATGCCAGAATGCGTGCTGCACACAGCCTCATGTACCCAAAATTATTCGTATCGTAAGATATGCTTTTATTACACTTCCCGAAGATATCGGCCGTCCGATGCTTGCCGGTATATTTATCGCTGCGCTTATCTCAGCTTTTGTTCCTAAAGATTTTGTTGTCGGGGGGGTAGAAACTCTCGGGCCGTTTGGCATGATGTTAATTATGATGGTGCTGGGTATTCTTGCCTGTTCTATAATCCCCCTCTGGGGGTGAGCCTATGAGCATCCTTTGTTTTTCTTCGTGACCTTCGCGTCTTCGTGGTGAATAATCCG
>VRUF01000339.1 GCA_019456245.1 Planctomycetota bacterium
GCTTGATAAGCAGTCCCGCTTGCGGGCCGATCTAATCGCTGTGTCGGCGATGGGTTATATAAGAAGTAGCAAATTGGTCGATTTTTTACCGAACTTTATTAAGAGTTCATCGAAGGATATGCAGTTGCGGGCTGCGCAATCGGTATTATTGCTATATCCTTTAAGGGTAACAAATGTTCGCTAGTAGGGTGATAAATGTTCGCTAGTAGGGTGATAAATGTTCGCTAGTAGGGTGATAAATTGCTTTTCTAAAAGCACTTGTCCGCGTAAAAACGTGAATTTTCAATGCGAGCACTATTATTTATGCTTCAAAGTGTTATCCGAAATTAAAAAAGTCTTGACCGTGAATGTAATATAGGGTAGAATCCCAATGAAGTTGTAGCGATGGGGTGTCTGCCGTAATATTGGCGATTCTGTTGTTCTGTCGTTTAGTGCTATAATTCAATAAGGAGTTTTCGCTTTGAGTAATTTGACGAAGATTTTCATTGTACTGTTGTCGTTGTCTTCAATATTTTTGTGCGGTGCGATGATAACGTTTGTCGGTACCACCCAGAACTATAAGGCAGTGGCCGATGACCTTGTGGTTCTTAACGAGTCTCTTGAGACCAATGCTGCGGTTTATCACCAGCGAACGGAAGCGAAGAACTTCCAGATGAAGAAAGTGACAGAAGCGTATGCTGCAAGAATTTCTCAACTGGAGTTTGAGATGGGGAACCTGACGGTCGAGAAGCGCACAGCCGAGACGCTTCGGGATGAATACGCGGCGAAGGTTGCCTCCTGGGGCGGAACTTTTGCCGGTTTCGAAACAACAATAAAAAATCTTAATAAGACGGTTGAGCTTTCTAAAAACGAATTAAAAAATATGCGTGACAAGAATATCAAGAGCGATTCACAGTTGAACGAACTTGGTATGGAGCTTTATGAGAAGATAGTTTTGATGGAGCAGCTTGAGGCAGATTTGCGAAATCTTCGCGAGCAAAAGAAATCTATCGAGGACAGGCTCAACGGTCTTGTCGGCAAAGGATTTGATGTTTCTAAAAACACAGTTACAGCTACTGTTAGTAGGGCAAGGCCTGCCCCAGTGATACCAGCAGGTGCTCCGTTAAAGGGCCTTATCACAGAGGTGGCCGAATCGTTGGTTACCGTAGGTCTTGGTTCTGCCGACGGAGTTAGAGTTGGAATGATTTTCTATGTTATCAGAGGTGACATATTCGTCTGTAATGTAAAAGTAACGGATGTTGATGTAAATAAAAGTGCCGGAGTTTTGCAGCTTAAAGTGTTTCAACCTAAAGTAGGTGACAGTGTAAGTACCGAGCTTTAAGTTGGTCGTTAGTCTTTAGGGAAGGAAACGGCCTTTCCGCCGTCGCTAAAGCTATGGCGAGACAGGACGGCCGAGACTTTTTCTTTATTGAAAAACAATTGCTGCGTAATCATTAATTGCAGTGGTTTATGTTAATTTTTAGGCCGTTTTCGGTCAGTTTGAGTTAATTATGGGTTCGATCAATAAAATAAAACCTGCAAGTAACACTTATACCGCAATGCTTGCGTTGGCGACAGGCATCGTTATTGCTTCGGCAATCTTTATCACAGTTAAGTGTATTACCTTTTACGGCACGGTGTTCAGGATACTGGAACCTTAGTCAGGTATACTTATTTCAGTCTGTGAGGATCATCTGTTAAGAACTCGATGTGAGGTAGCAGTACTAATTTGAAGGGAGTCTCGGTGTTTCTCGATAATATATTGGGCTGGTTTAGTGTTGACATGGGTATCGATCTGGGTACCTGTAATACCCTGGTTTGCGTTCGGGATGAGGGTATAGTTCTTAATGAGCCGTCTGTTGTTGCTGTTCGCAAGGGCACTAACATAGTGCTTAACAATGGCGAGGCTGTCGGGCTCATTGCCCGTGAGATGCTTGGCAAAACCCCCGGTTCTATCAGCGCGATTCGTCCGCTTAAAGACGGAGTTATCAGCGATTTTGAGATCACAGAGGCGATGTTAAGCTATTTTATCCGTAAGGTTCACGGTGGTGGACGTATCCGTTGGTTTAATCCCCGCGTTGTTATCGCGGTTCCCAGCGGAATAACGGCTGTTGAGCGTCGTGCTGTCATCGATAGTGCCGAACGCGCAGGAGCGAG
>VRUF01000061.1:0-10462 GCA_019456245.1 Planctomycetota bacterium
TGCTTTATGATGCGGTGTGAGCCGGCGTTTTGTGGGGTGTCTATTCTGCCTGGTACTGCCATTACTTCCCGGTTGTAGCTTATGGCGGCTTCTACGGTTAGCAGGGCCCCACTCCTTGCGGATGCTTCTACGACGATGGTTGCCAAAGAGAGTGCGGCGATGATGCGGTTTCTGGCTGGGAAGTTTTCGCTGAGCGGTTCGTAGGTAAGGGGCAGCTCGCTTATGCATGCTCCGGAGCCGGGGATCATGGAGAAGAGTTTTTCGTTTTCCGGCGGGAAGATTCTGTTTAGTCCGCAGCCCTGTACGGCGATGGTTCTGCCTTTTGCACTTAGAGCGCCGCGGTGGGCAGCGGTGTCTATGCCTCGTGCCATGCCGCTTACTATGGTGAAGCCGGCGCTTGCGAGGAGATGGGCGAAACGAGATGACTGTTCGCTGCCGTAGGTGCTGCATCGACGGGAACCTACTATTGCGACGGCGAGGGCGTCGGATCTGTCGAAGTCGCCTTTTACGTAGAGGATCGGCGGCGGGTCGTAGATGGATCTCAGGGCGGCGGGATAGCGCTCGTCCTGAGTGGTGATGAGCTTTACGCCGAGCTTGTCGGCGAGGGCGAGTTCTTTTTGGGAATCGAAGTTGTTTCGGGTTGCGAAGATCCGCTGGGCAGTTATCGAGCCGACGCCTTCTATAGTTTGAAGTTCGGCCATTGATATTTCGAAAATACGGTCGACTGTGTGGAATCTTTTTAGCAGACGTTTGAATGTGACTGGGCCTACTCCTTCTGCACGGATTAGTTTAAGCCACTTTTCGATGTCTGGCGAATGGGTGTCTTGTGTACCCATGGGAAAACCTCCTCGAATAATTTAAAAACCAAATTTCAAAAATCACAAACCGTGCCTTATTATATGGGTTATTGGTGGAATATTCAAAAAAAAAGATTGAAAATTCCATTCGGTACTTATTAAATTGCAGGTGTATTGATGTAATAACTATCGGATTTGAAAATATTGACGAAATAGATGATTATTCGATGCAGGTGGGAAAAGTGCAGGTTTTGAGGGCATGAGGCGGGTTTTCCGGCAATCTACATAGTTTAAATGGGTTATTTACGGTAAAAGAAACGGCGATTTTTCGTTGTTAGTCTGTTGCATTTCCTGTAGGATAGTATACGGTTCGGCCGCCTTTGGCGGCAGTTCATTAGCTCTTATACGAATTCCAGTTAATTCGAGCCGATAGGTGAATCCGAGCTTTATTTTGGATTTTAATTTTTGACGAGATGTCCTTAAGGTACTTGTATGGCAGATATACAAATCGATATTGAGCGTTGTAAGGGCTGCGGGCTTTGTGTTTTGCAGTGCGGGCACGGCTGTCTTAAGATGTCGGAAGATACCAATGAAAGCGGTAATACTTATGCCATGATAAATGGTAGTAAGGATAAGTGTACGGGGTGCGGGCTTTGCTGTCAGATGTGCCCGGATGTTGCGATCTCTATCTGCAATGAAAAAACGAATACTAAAAAAAACAAGTCATAACTTTACGACAGTATTAATTGCCAGGGAAAAGTTTTGAGTAAAGTATCTAAAAAAGTATTGCTTAAGGGTAACGAAGTGATGGTCGAGGCGGCTCTTAGTGCGGGATGCCGTTTCTTTGCCGGTTATCCGATCACTCCGCAGAACGAGGTTCCCGAGTGTATGTCGCGGCGTATGCCTGAGGTTGGTGGAGTTTTTGTTCAGGCCGAGAGCGAAGTTGCGGCGATCAATATGATCTTCGGTGCGTCGGCGACGGGAACGCGATGTATGACGAGTTCTTCATCGCCTGGAATCAGCCTTAAGCAGGAAGGGATAAGTTATATTGCGGCCGGTGAACTCCCGTGCGTTATCGCCAATGTGCAGCGTGGGGGGCCGGGGCTTGGAAATATTCGCGCTTCGCAGGGCGATTACTTTCAGGCGGTTAAGGGTGGCGGACACGGGGATTACAAGCTTATCGTGCTTGCACCTTCTACGTTACCTGAATTGTATGAGCTTACGCAAAATGCTTTCGACTATTCGGATTATTATCGCAACCCTGTGATGATCCTTGGTGACGGGATACTTGGTCAGATGGCTGAGCCGGTGGAGCTTAAGGAATATAAGCCGATAGTAACGCTGCCTGAAAAGGACTGGATACTGGATGGGTGCGAGGGGAGAGATCCGAGGGTAATCAAGACGCTGTACCTGTATCCATCGGATTCACTCGCTGTGCATAACGCACATCTGAAGAAAAAATATGAGCAGATCGCGTCAGAGCTGGAGCTTTTCGAGGAGTACAAGACCGAAGATTGCGAGCTTGTGATTGCGGCGTACGGGATGACGGCACGGATCGCTAAGGCTGCGATACGGCTTGCGAGAGATAAGGGGATGAAGGTTGGGTTGTTACGGCCTATCTCTTTGTGGCCCCTGGCGAATAGTGCCTTTATGAGATTGGCTGAAACGGCGAAGAAGTTTTTGGTGGTTGAGATGTCTAACGGACAGTTTATCGAAGACGTTCGTTTGGCGACGGAGTGCAGTGTGCCGGTTGAGTTTTTCGGTTACGGGGGCGGTTGGTATCCGACTCCGGAAAATATTCTGGAACGTATTGAAAAGGTATACACCCTTTAGGGTGATAAATGTTCGCGTTGACAATTGTAATTTCTTATTTAGAAGCAACTTACCGCGAACTAAACGGTAATTTTCAATCGTAATCAGTATGAGCTTAGGAAATGCGATGAATTTTTGCAGAACAGAAAGTCTTATTGATACCGTGACGCATTATTGTCCGGGCTGCGGGCACGGTATAATTCACCGGCTTGTGGCAGAGGTTCTGGACGAACTTGGGGTGCGTGAAAAAACGATCGCGACGGCGCCTGTCGGTTGCGCGGTTCTGTTCTATAATTATATGAAGTGCGATATCATCGAGTGCGCCCATGGGAGGAGCCCGGCGGTTGCGACGGCGATAAAACGCTTACTGCCGGAAAACGTTGTGTTTACTTATCAGGGTGACGGCGATCTTGCGGCAATCGGGATGGCTGAGACTATCCATGCGGCAAATCGGGGCGAAAATATTACTGTGATATTCGTTAATAACGCTATCTATGGTATGACTGGGGGGCAGATGGCTCCTACGACACTGTTGGGGCAGATGTCTACGACCACCGAAGCGGGACGCGGTAATAATCAGGAAGGGCCGCCGATTAAGGTTTGCGAACTTTTGAGTATGCTGGACGGGGTTACTTACCTTGAACGGGTTGCGGTTAACGATGCCAAGAATGTGATCAAGACAAAAAAGGCAATCCGTAAGGGATTTTTGAACCAGATCGAGGGGCGTGGATTTTCGATGGTTGAAGTGCTTTCGATGTGTCCTACTGACTGGAAAGTCAGCCCTTTGAAAGCGGCAGAGTTTGTGAATATCGATATGAAGAGCGTTTTCCCGCTTGGCGTTTACAAGGATGAAGATGGCCAGTAAGCAAGCAAAGATCGTCATAGCAGGGTTTGGAGGCCAAGGCATCGTTCTGGCTGGGAATATCATCGCGCGCGCGTGCGTGAAGGAGGATAAACATGTGGCGGGTATGGTGTCTTACGGTGCGGAGATGCGCGGGGGGACGGCGAACGCGACGGTGATCGTATCTGACGAGGAAATTGCCAGCCCTTTCGTGGAAAAACCAAATATGGCAATCATCCTTAACCAGCCTTCGCTTGATAAGTTCGAGGACAGGATCGTAAGCGGCGGACTTGTGGTGGTAAATTCTACGCTGGTTATGCGGGATGTCGTTCGGAAAGATATTGAGGTTGTGAAAGTCGATGCGTTGGAAATAGCGAAGTGGCTTGGGAATGCGAGAGTGGCTAATGTTGTGGCACTTGGGGCATTTATCAGCAAAACTGGTATCCTTAAGATGGAGAGCATTGCAAGTGCGATCGAAGATCTTTTTGCAAGGAAAAAGGCCGCTCTTATCGCAATCAACAAGAAGGCGCTGCAAGAGGGGATGAAAGTCGCTTCACGACTGGAGAGTTGAGAGTAAAAAAAGATGAATATCCAATAATGAAGTGTTCGCTTCGCTCAATTAAAGTAGCTATCAAAAAGGCAGGGCTATAATACTTTTTCCCTGCCTTTTTGATTCTTCCTGATTGTTACCTCTTATTATTTGATTTGCTATCTTCTACATCATTTAATAAGCCTTTGCAATCTTTCTGAATCTACCAATACTACGCTGAGAGTAAAAAGTTGTTTTACTAAAGCACGAGGGAACCTCTATAAAATCATTTTGGCGAGCCGACGAGCATAATTTCTATAAATATTTTGGTAGGATGTCGTATTTTTTTATTTTGTATCCCAGTATTCTCTCTGTTACCGCTAACTCCTGTGCAGCTTTTCTCTGGCGTCCACCATTTCTCTTTAGGGCATCTACGATGATCTCTTTTTCCTTGTTTTCGATTATCTCCGTCAGGGATCGTCCCTCGATATTTTCTGTTTTCTTTACCATCTGGAGCGATGGTGGCAGATGCTCGGAACGAATGACATCTTCGTTGCATAGGAGTACCGCCCTTTCGATGCAATTTTCGAGCTCTCGGACATTTCCCGGCCAGTGATAGCTTGTAAGCATCTGGATTGCCGGTGTTGAGATGCGGTTTATGTCCTTGCTGTTTTCGGCTGCGTATTTTTCGAGAAAAGTGTCTGCCAGGAGCATAACATCGTTTTTACGTTCTCTAAGCGCCGGCAGGAAGATGGGGAAGACGTTTATCCTGTAGTAAAGGTCTTCGCGAAAAACCCCGTTTTTAATTTCCTCTTCAAGATTTTTGTTCGTTGCAACGATGATCCTGACGTTAGTCTTTATGGTTTCTGTTCCACCAACTCTCTCGAATTCCTTGAACTGTATGGCACGGAGGAGTTTGACCTGGAGGTTTAATGAAAAGTCTCCTATCTCATCGAGGAAAATGGTTCCTCCGTGTGCCATCTCAAAACGTCCGATCTTTCGTTCGAGGGCGCCTGTGAAAGCGCCCTTTTCATGACCGAAGAGTTCCGATTCCAGGAGAGTTTCCGGAAGTGCGGTGCAGTTGATCTTTACGAAGGGTTTGTCTGCGCGGAGAGAATTGTAATGAACCGCGTGAGCTACGAGATCCTTGCCGGTTCCGCTTTCGCCGCGTATCAGTACCGTTGCATTGCTGTTTGCGACCTGCTCTATGAGACGGTATATCTCCTGCATGGCGTTGCTTGTTCCGATCATATTGTGCACGTTGAAACGCTTTTTCAGTTCCGATCTAAGCCTTTCGTTTTCGATTGTTAACTGGCGTTTGTCAGACTTTATGAGGTTGTCAAGCTTTACTGCCTGGGCTACCATTGTTGCGATGATCTCCAGGAGATGTACGTTCGATTCGAAATCGTCGCCTGGCTTTGCCTTTCGGTCTACACTGATAGCACCGATGGTGCGGCCTTCGAGCTTGATAGGTACACAGAAGAACGCCAGCCGCTGGCCCTTTGTTTTTGGCCGGGTACCTGTCTTTGCGAGAAACCTTGGATCCTTGTGAATGTCGGGTATTACGACTTCTTTTCCGGTTTCGACGACCATTCCAGTGATGCCTTCTCCGACTTTGTATGTTCCTCGTTTTTTCAGTTCCAGACTGAGGCCATGGGCGACCTGTATATCAATCATTTCGGTATCAGGGTTTAGAAGTGTAATCGTGCCCCTTTGGAGCTTTAAATGCGTGTCAAGAGTCTTGAGCAGGGATTCGAGAGTGTTTTCAAGATGCAGCGAGTCCGTAAATGCCCTTGCAACATCGCTTAGTACCTCTACATCACGTGTCAATTTTTTTGCCATTTTTCAGTCCCTATGTACGTTTTTCTACTTGATTGTCCCCTGGCAGGGACGATCATACAATTTCGTATCGATTGTCGTCCAATGTAACATAATCGTACATGGAGCACAAGAAAATTACAATTACGTCCCAGACACCCGTCTGCAAAGCTAAAATCGGTCATCCATTAAGTGACAACCACTTTTTGATTGATATTTTTCGTGCGTTTGGTATACTTATGATTACACATTGGAAACGGTAAATAAATATATTGCCCCTATTGGCCCCTGTCTTCTATTACCTTTAATGGCACAGATGGGAATTTATCAAGAAAGAATTATTATGATCAATATGAGAAAGGATATAAGAGTATGAAGCGATATTTGTTTTTGCTTTTAATTTTGATGTTGTTCTGTGGGATTGGCTGCAATGACAGCAATAAAGTCCAGACTGTGGAATCTGTGGAAGAATCTGAAACTCGCGTGTACGAGGTTTTCGGTATGAACTGTCCCGGTTGCCATGGAGGTTTGGAAAAACTTGTTAAAAAGATTCCCGCCGTTGAAGGGGCCAAGGCTAATTGGTTGCAAAAGCAACTGGTAGTTACGGTACGCCCTGAATTCAAATTGAATGATGAGGATATTTATGACGCAATCCGACGGGCGAATTTTACGCCTGGTAATCCGATTAAATAGTCTCTTAGAAAGCACTCAAAAATGAAAAGATTATTACTGATGGTTTTGTTCTGTGCAACAATGGGTGCACTGATTTCAAAAAATGCAAGTGCTGCAGGTATCAGCGTTGATGCAGGGCTTACACCACCGGAAGACCGGTGGATCGTGCGAACACAATTTCGTTATATGCATCGTAAAGACGACCCGACGCCCATGAATAAAGAAATGGATACCTACGCGTTTCCGCTTGTTGTAGCGTATGGATTTCGGCCTGATCTGACATTCATGGTCCGTCAAAGAGTGAAGTACCGAAAAATGTTTATGGGCGGATCTATCAGCAGGGATACCGGATTAGGCGATTTGTTTGTTCTCGGTAAGTATAAGCTGTATCGAGAAAACACGCGTGACTATACATTCGGTATCGCTTCGACTCTCGGGCTGGAGTTTCCTACAGGTGACGATGATTTCGGTTCGGAGACATGGGATTTAAAACCAGGACTGTTTACGTCATGGCGAAGCGGCCCCTGGGCGTCAGATTTTAGTATCGCATATAAATGGAATGGTTTTGCAGATAAAGGTAGAGACGGTCTGGACCCCGGTGATGAGTTAGAAGTAGATTTAGCGTTTGCTCATCAGTTCAGCATTGGCCAAAATGCAAACATATCGCTGTCACCTGTATTGGAGTTTAACTATAAGCATATTTTGGCAGATAGAATGAGCGAACATCGTGTTTCCAATACCGGAGAATCACTTTTCTTTGTTTCGCCCGGACTTAAGTTCACAAAGTCTTCATTTATTATGGAAGTTTTATTACAATTTCCTGTATGGCAGCAGCAGCAGGGTTCTCAACTCAAACAGGGGACAAGATTAATTGTTGGAACCAGGTTTATGTTTTAAAACAGGGATAAGCCTCACGTTAAAGGACCACGAATAAATACTAATTAATTGGACCTGATCCAATAAAATTTTTCATCTATTTGGGCTGAGTTTTTGTTTCAGTCTTTGGCTCAGGTTTGGGCGCTACTGGCGGCTTTGGTTCGGGGGCAGGCTTTACGATTTGCTGTAAGAGTTGTAACTGCCCGATCCATTCGGGTCTGGGAATTGTTTTTTCTATCTTGATAGCGGACAATTTCTCAAGCAGGAGAGTTTTTTGTGTGATGTTAACCTCGGGTGAGGTGAGATGATTTTGAATATCTTTGATTAGAATGCTGTCAGCATTTAAGTCGTCTTGCCGGAGAAAGTTGGCGATAAGATTGGCGGCCTTTTCGTAATCTGCCGTTTTTAAAAAAAGCTGTAGGCTCATGGGACGAAGAGCATCCTTTACGATCTTTGACATTGCAGGATCATTTTCAGCTTCAGCTTTTTTGGCGGCGATTTCCAGTAGATTTCTATTTCGGTCATCGCTGAGGATTCCTTTAAGTTTGCCAATCCATTCGACTACAGTTTTAACAGGTTGCCTCTGTAATATTTCTCGCACGGCCTGCCATGCGAGTTCACCTTCACCGTTACCCAATATTGCAAGCGAAAGCCATTCGATGTCCTCAACGTTTCCAGCCTGTCTGGCAAGTTCTATTATTGCGAATCTTATAGAGGCGCTTTCATCGGCGAACAGGTTTTTAGTCTTGAAAATTTCCAAAGCATCTGCCTTGTCAATGTTTATCAGCCCTTCGACGGCAGCAAGCCTGACAGAGGCATTTTCGCTATCTGAAAGTCCTTTAATGAACTCGGCGTTGAAAAGAGCGGCAGCGGCGTCTCGATGGATTCCCTCACAAATCCTTGCCATAATGTGCAGCAATTCGGCCCGCAGGGTGGCGTCTGCCTCTTGATTTGCCCTATTGTATCTTTCTGCAACGAGTTTTAGATGCTTATTTATCTGTTCTTTTTTAAGGCCGTTAGGCTCAAGGAGCTTTCTGATTACTTCTGCCCCGGCCTTTGCAGGGGGCAATTCATCTTCGTCGATAAATTTTTCTGCCCATGTGAGTGTTTCAGTTCTTATGTCATCTGAAAGTTTAATTGAAGAACCCGGCGAGAAGGCGAAATAGCAGGCCTCTCCCAGCGCTTCGAAAATAGTGAGTTGAACATCTTCGTACTGTTCGATCTTAAGTTGTTCGAGCAGCTTTGCGGCAGGATTTGTGTCACTCATCTTAGCTAGTATCCTTGCGGTCTGGAGTCTTACCTGCCGGTTAGAGTCTGATATAAGCGCCAGCAATGCCGGTGTAAAATCATCTCCGACGACAACGGTTCCTGAAACTTTCTCGAATTTTTCAAGAGCCCAAAGCTTTACAACAACCTGATCGCTCTGGAGCCTGAGAAGGAGCAAGGTGACTTTTTTCGCGTCTTCTGCTGCTTCATATTCGTTGTTTATTGCTGTTAAGTACAATTTTTGCCACTGAATGGTTTCCTGCTGAAGCCTTCGAACCTCCTTTTCCTGAAAGTCGATCCAGTCGCGTATGATCTCGCTTTGACTCTTACGTTTAAGGTATCTAAGAATCGCGTGGGCATCCATTCCAGGTGGTATCCAGTATGGAAGAGCCAGTTTGGCGGCATCTGCAACGGCTTTGTCCTCTTCATTCAATAACAAAACTATAGTTGCGACAGCTTCCTTGTTTACCGGCCTTAGGCTGATCGCATAGATGGCATTTAGCTTTTGCTGGCGGTTTTGGGCATCTGCAATTGTCATTTCTTTTAATTGTTCCGCTATTTCACTGTAATCGAAGATAAGCGTTGCTTCTGCAGCGGTTTGTGCATCCAGACCGCTTGATGTGCGGATAATGTCGAGGAGGGGTTTTTGGAAATCATCCTTTTGGGTGATGGCCGTACGACTTGTAACGAGTGCTCTGCATACGGCAGTTCTAGCTGGTGAGTTTTGCTTAAGCTGAAGTGTGTCAAGCAATATCTGCCTTGCCTGCGGTTGGGTATGCCGGAGGAGTTCGAGTGCGGCATTCAACCTGTTCTGTTCTCCTGGCCCCATAAGCAGAGCCGTCTTGTTTATGCTTAGCTGCCTTGTTGCACTGTCTTCAATTTCAGCGTCAAGAGATAATTTATTGTCCTGGGCAGCGCATAAAGGGAGAATGATAAGGGAGAGTATCAAAAAAAATGTAACTTTTAAACTTTTCAACCGCTTGTATCCCCGCAGAATACCATACTTTCACATATAAGACGCTTTTGATGCCCTAATAATTTCATAGAATCTTTTACTATATCGGAAAAAAAACTGATGTAAATGATTATCCGACTATTTTGGCGCATAAGGCGCTAAGTTGCCTCCCCCCTGCCGCATAGCGTCACCCTTATATCGGCATTTTGAGCACAACGCTTAACCTCGCACTGTTGGGCGTGTTGCCCCACAATGCCTCTTTTCGGTCTACAAAGCCGGATAGCAAAAGCTTATGACCCTTGGTCGTGCCAGGCGTTTGTACTCTCCCATCTCCATCTTTACTGAAGTGACGTGTGTGCCTCCCTGAAAGACAATGTAATCATCGTCTTCGAGACTGGTGTCCATAAATGTGACCAAACCGTAAAGAATTCCAAATGGCGGTTCTGCTCCCAGTGCACAATCTGAAAAAAGTCTTGCCATTTCGATCTCAGTTGCCAGTTCGATCTCGTCAGCGGCTATCAGTCTTTTGAGCGTGTCAAAATCTATTTTGTATGATGCAGGGAGTACACACATGTAAAACACCCCATCTGCTTTTACGATCACTGGTTTTGCCACCTTTATTCCCGGGACGTGCTGCTGTGATGCCATCTGCTGGGCTGTAAATGTGGGCCGATGATCCGAGGTCTCGTAATCTGCCGATATCCTGTCAAGAAATTCCATGAGTTTCATGGTACACCTCCTTGAAACCGGTGTTATATATTTACTAATTCTCTATTGTTAGCTATAGCGGAAGTTAGGTGTGTGTTCGTATTAAATGTAAGAAAAAAATCCCCCGCGGCGATTTTTATGCCGGGTCATCAGGAAATAGCAATTCTACTGGAATATTATCGTCTTCG
>VRUF01000061.1:10472-12514 GCA_019456245.1 Planctomycetota bacterium
GGCTGGGTTGGCTGGCCCGGCTGGTTGTCAGAGGTGATTAATTCCCTTACCAGAGAATTGGCATCCTTGAATTCGTCGTATCGCTGGAGGGATAGCTTGGCGATAAGATCGCAAGTCTTGACGACAGGCATTATCGCAGCTTTACTTGGGGAGCCCTTTGGCCATATTATAGAGGTTTTCCTTGAAACGGGCATTACGCAGATAATAAAAAACAAGTAAGAGCAAGTAAGAAACCCTATTATAAATCCTAATACGGATGAACCTGCTTTATCAAATGTTTTTGAAAACTGCAGGCCATACGAGGTAAAGAAACTTACAGCGATAATCTGCAAAAGCGCAAAAAACACTGCGGCGATAAGCAGCATGGAAATTGCCAGTTGATAGGCATATCCCGTCGTATCCTTATCCAGCAAACTGATGATCGGCCTTGCGACCGTGACACTGAGGTATATGGATACCATCAAGTTGAAAAGTATCGCCCAGAGGGCGTAGAATGACTGTTTCTTTATTCCAAAGAACGCTCCAGCCAATCCAGCTATAATCGCTATCCAAAAAACCATATTAATTATCCCAGGTTCGTCGTTACTCTTTTAACTTCTTCCAACGTGGTAAGTCCTGCCATTACTTTCCTTATTCCATCCTCCCGGAGAGAGGACTTGCTTTTCTGGTCGCCATCCTTTTTTAGATCCCCTATCGAGACGTTTGGGTTTGTAAGCCTGGCTTTTAAATTTGCGTCAAGGACCATGACATCTACTATCGGGAGCCGTCCCTTGTATCCGGTATTAGCACATTTATCGCAACCGATGGCCATGTGTACCTTTGAGGGGTCCATACCCTTTTGCCTGAACCTTGCCGCGTTCGCTTCTGAAATTTTTGCAACCTTCTTGCATTTTTTGCAGAGCCTTCTGACAAGTCTCTGTGAGATGATCACACTCAATGCAGAAGCTATCAAGAGTGGTTTTACTCCAAGGTCCATCAAACGGACGAGGGTTCCCATGTTGCTGCTGCTGTGGAGAGTCGCCAATACGAGATGACCCGTCTGCGATGCCTGGAAAGCGATGCCGGCGGTTTCATTGTCACGAATTTCTCCAATGGTAATAATATCGGGATCCTGCCTGAGTATGCTTCTTAGTGCTTTTGCGAAAGTTATTTCTGCCTTTATGTTGACCTCGATCTGGCTTGCATGCGGCATGACGTGCTCAATAGGGTCTTCTACCGTAATAACGTTACGTGCATAGAAATCGACGGTGCTTAGCATGGCGTACAGTGAAGTAGTCTTGCCGCTTCCGGTTGGTCCGCAGATAAGTATCATACCCGATTGCTGCTTTATTGCATTGGCGGCAATAGCGTATACTTCCTTACTCAAACCGAGGTCCTTTAGCTGCATGATCCCGGAACTTTGGTTTAGAATTCTTATCGAGAGTTTTTCTCCTCCGAGTACGCCTGAACTTGCGACGCGGAATGAAACGTTTCCATCTTCCATGCGTGCCATGAATGCGCCATCCTGAGGGCGTCTTTTCTCGGCAATGTCCATCCTTGAGATAGCCTTGACGCAATTGACTATCGGCTTGCATTTATCGTCTTCCATGTCATCTACTACCTGGAGGAATCCATCTACCCTGAAACGTACCGTATGCGTTCCGTCGGTCTTGGGATCTATCAGTATATCGGTGGTGCGATCGTCGAGAGCATTCAGGATCATATCCTCAAGGGCATCCA
This sequence comes from Planctomycetota bacterium, assembly GCA_019456245.1. Lineage (GTDB taxonomy): Bacteria > Planctomycetota > Phycisphaerae > Sedimentisphaerales > Anaerohalosphaeraceae > VRUF01. The sequence continues at coordinate 12,192 of VRUF01000061.1, forward strand.
GTGTGACCCTGTCCACGTCAGCATTGCTCTTGTTACCTTCCGATTCAAGGGCGATCTTTCCGGAGGAATCGAGTATTTGTATGAACCTGCGGTTTTTTTGGCGTGCTTTCCTTTTAATTCCCTGTGTAATGCAAAAGAGTAATTTTGGGATCTGTGCAAGGTCGATCTCACCCTCATGGAACCTGCGCATGATGTCGGCAAAATGGAACATGAACATTATCAGTGGTCCGACAAAAAAGCCGAATATTTTTGCGACGGGTTTGTACTTTTCTTCGACGAGGTCTCCCCATTCCATTCTTGCGATCGAATACATGCAGAGGTAG
>VRUF01000062.1:0-2325 GCA_019456245.1 Planctomycetota bacterium
ATCGAGCGCAACAGAGAATCGTGCGGCAGTAAAGTTGTTGCCAGCGAAAAGATCGAACAGCCATTTATTGATATGTGCTATGACGCTCAAACTTCAGGCGGTCTCTTGATCGCTATCGCTAAGGATAAGGCAGATAAATTACTAAAGGCTCTGCACGACGAAGGTGTAGCAGAAGCTACGGTCATAGGTCATATTCGCGGCGAAGGCAGCGGGAAAGTTTTCATTGAAACATCCGGCAAACGCAAATTGCCCCAGGTGGAAACCGCCAAAGCAAAACCCGCATCGGTCGCCGCTCAAGCTGCGCCGCAGCCGGTTGCCGCAATTGCCAAAGAAGTAGAGACTCCCTGCTGCGTGGAATTCGCTACTACTGACAATGCAGGCGACCTAACCGGCGTCGAGGCGATACAAGCCAATTACGGTGCTTTCCTGTCGAGTGTTTCAAGACCGGGCGGCTTGGACGCCTATACCAAGCAGGCGATGAACATAGCGCTATCGGTACTGTCGAAATGCGATCCTTGCATCAAAATGCACAAAGTAAAAGCCAAAAAAATGGGCTTTTCTCAGGAAGAAATAGATGAAGCGGCGTGGATGGGTATTGCATTTGGCGGCTCACCTGTTATGATGTTTTATAAAGGTCTTGAAAAATAAATAGCCGGAGGTGACTGGTGACTGGTGTTGCCCGCGGTCTTCAAAGCCGTTGTGGGGTCGATAAGGTCCCGGGTGGGTTCGATTCCCATTCACCTTCGCCATTATTACTGCTTGGCGAAAGTATTTACTCGCGATTGCCGACACAAGAAGGATGTAACCAGTATGATATCAACCGAAAGAGAACTCTGTGCCGACAATAAATAGACAAGCTGTCATTTCCTGTTCGCTAATTCTGATTGGCAGTTTTCTGCTTATTTACGGAGTGTTTTTTCATTCCACGATTGTTTTACCGCAAAATGACAAGGATTCGACGACATTGCTGCTGTTGGAATCTGCAATTATCAAGGACGCCATAGTTGGAGGTCTTCAGTTTGACGAAACAGGGCGAATCAAGCGAACATATATGGGCAAGCCTCCCGAAGCCTGCCCTACATGAATAAAGTGAAAAGGAATCCATGGTGGCCATGGAGAAAAAAACCAGGTTAAAACTTCTTGTTTCAAAGCTTCTCCCTCAGAGGATGTGGGTGCAGTCGGTTTTCCTGATGATTTGGCTGAACCCATTTGGGCTTAGGATGCACGGTATGTGTTCGCCGGTTCTGCATTGCTACGCCTGTCCGTTGGCTTCCTTTGCATGTCCAATCGGGGTTATTGCTCAACTCAGCGCTATACATATTTTCCCTTTCATAGCAATTGGTCTGCTGATTGTAATGGGTACGTTTTTTGGTAGCCTGTTATGTGGATGGGCATGTCCGTTTGGCTTTTTGCAGGATATGGCTGCAAAGGTTTCTACGCCAAGGTTCAAACTGCCGAAATGGACAGGCCATTTTCGCTACGTGGTATTGATTATAACGGTGCTTGCGATACCATATTTTTTCGGAGAGGAGCATTGGCTTTTTTTCTGCCAGATATGTCCTGCCGGTGCCCTGGAAGCGGCCGTACCAAATATGGTCAACCAGGCCATGGCAAGCGAAAAAATCATCTGGCCAAACGCAATTAAGCTGACAATTTTTATACTGTTTTTAGTGACGATCTTTTTTGTGAACAGGCCATGGTGCAGAATATTGTGCCCGCTTGGTGGGATATTTTCAATATTCAATCGCGTCTCAGTATTTTTCCTTCAAATTGGCACAGATAAATGCAACGATTGCAAGCGATGCCACAATCTATGTGAATATGGAATAGAGCCAGATAAAACACCAAACGACACAGGCTGCATCCGCTGTCTGGAATGTACAAAATGCGTCCCGGAGGCAATTACACCAGCCAATATTTTTGAACAAACAAAAGTGATGCCAACACCAAAAAAAAAGGATGTTTAGCGGTTTCTGTATACCGGGGTAAGTGCGGAGATAAAACCATATTTTAATTTATGGCGGATACCACAATCTTAATGTTTTTTTTACCTGCCTGCGTTTCAATCTTACCATAAAGTAATCCATCGAGTTTAGCCCATACCTCGATATCACCGGGACAGATCTTTTCGATAGTGAATTTTCCCTGATCGTCAGTTTTGGCAGTACGGTTGTCCGGTTGGCCCTGACCTCTGCTGCCAACTCTACAGTCGGCAACAGGTTTTCCGTCAACATCCACAACAACGCCTGAAACTGACATACTCGGTTGTTTGAGAACGATTAGCTCAACTTCTGCGACATCTTTTTTCGAGTTAATATTGCCGGT
>VRUF01000062.1:2335-12345 GCA_019456245.1 Planctomycetota bacterium
ATAACCCTTAGCGTTTGCGGAAATTATATAATTCTGATTTTGCGGTAAAGCAGTGAACTTATAATATCCCTGATCATTTGTGGCAACACCCTTTACAGGTGTGCCGCATACCCAACCTTCTCCATTTTCACTTAAGCTTAAGTTCACCTTGGCACTAGTAATTTTCCTGTCATCAATGTCCTCGACAAAGCCTGTTAACGTCAGTGCAGGTTCGAGTATTATTTCGACAGTCTCCGTTTCCCTGGTAATATCGATAAGAGCAGCAAGATTTCGCTTCTCATGTCGTGCCATCAGGCATAACCCCGAACGCGGTCCCCAGTCTCGTTTCCATCCAATCTCGAATATACCATCGACATCTGTGAGTACATGCCGATTGCTCATAGGCAGTGCAGCAATCTGGACGCCGGCAACCGGTTTGCCGTTTGCATCTTTTACTGTGCCGATAACCTGTTGACCTACTGTTTTTGCTTTGGTGGATTGCTTGCCGGCAGGTTTTTTCTTTGGTTCAACGATTTGTTGTTTAAGTTTCTCATCAAGTTCACTTAGTGAGAAACCATTTGAACTGACAATATGTTCATTATCCGTAAGGATCAGCCATGGCAGAGATTTAACGCCCCATGCAAGAGCGATCTTTTTTTCGCTGCCTTCAACCATTCCAACCGGGAAGGGTAGATCGTATTTTTTAACCAACTCATCCAGCTTACTTTTTTCAACCTTTGAAGCCTGAACGGAAATAATAACAACACCTTTTTCTTTAAGCTGGTCGGCTTGTTTGGCAAGTTCTTTTATACAATGTCGTGATGGCCGCTGCTGCATATCCCAGAAACAGACCAGAATCTTCTCTCCTTTTTCTTTTTTGGGATCGAAGTCTATGTTAATTTCTTCAAACGTCGGCAAAAGCTTTCCCGCCACTGAGCCATAAGGAATATGCGTACCTTTTTGGCCAATGATAACCTTGACATTTTTATCTCCTGCATTAGCATTAAGGAAACCACTCCCTCCGGGATCATTTGAATATCCCGCCTGTATCCGCAATGGGCCTGCGCATATTCGACCGATGTGAAATTCGCCCTTTTCATTAGTTACACTCGTACGCCGCGGTTGCGTATCGTTTCCATCTGGCCCTGCCAAATGTAGCATTCTACCGACAACAGGGTTTCCGTTGGGATCAACTACTATGCCCGAAATGGACTGATTAACCGGTTTCAGGAAAAAAGTCCTGTCTTCAAACCGATCATCGGAGGATTTAGTCAGTTCAAGACGCTCATGTCTGAGAGAAGCATATCCTGTTGCGTCTACACTGATGCGGTACTTTACACCTTTTATCGCAGGAGGTATTGCCGATATTTCATAACGTCCGTCAGCATCAGTCACTACTTCAGGGCCAATGTTTGTAAGCCAACCCGGCAAGCTGGCGTTTAACTGAACACGTGCAACAGGAATCGATTTTCCATCAGGATCGGTTATCTGCCCGGCCAATGTTAAACCGGGCTTTAGAACGAGAGCCAACGGTTTCGATTCGTCTTCGATTTCGACAAGTGCCGCTAAATTATTCTTATGATCCTGCGCTAACAAATACATTTTCTTAGGGGCGTTTTGATCTCGCCATGAAATTTCAAACTTACCCGTCGAATCGGTATGATCTGCACCATTACTTCTTGGTAGTACATCAACAAAGACCTTCGATACAGGGTGCCCTGCCTCATCCGTTACTGTTCCCAAGATCGCAGGGTCACGGTCCAACATGATCTCCAACTTTGAAACCTTTTCTTTGGTTACAGTTACTGCCGGGTTTAAACTGTAATATGAGTATCCATTTCCCCCTGCTGAAACAGGGCAGGGGCCTATTGGCATTCGGATACGGGCGCGGCCATCGGCATCAGTTCGACCATATATCCCAAAGCCGGGATGTCTACCGTAATTTGCCTGTTGAGTTATGGAGTACCCGAAATCGCCGAGAGGCTGATCGTTTTGGGCGTCTGTTACTACTAATTCTACTATGCCGCCTTTGACGACCGTTATAGTAACATCCTCGGTGTTTTTTCCCTCCTGGCAGAGAACCTTAGTATCGGCGCTGACCCATTGAGCCATTCCTTCCTCGGGAGCGACTACCTGTAGGGAATAAGTATCGGCGGGCAGACCTTTACAAGAGAACTGACCATTTTTTCCAGATGTTATTAGACCAGGTCCAAAATAATTTGCATTCCCTTTATCGGATCGAGCTAACAGGCGAATTCCAGCTATACCATTACCATTGCTATCCACTACTCGTCCCTGGATCTGTGTTTCAGGCGGCATAATAATTTCGATATCCCTGCGTCCGGCGGGAAATTGTCTGCCGGGCTGGCTACCTAATTTTTGACAAGTCCAGAAAGTTGCCCGTGAAGGTAACTCAACCCGAAAATCGGCAATTGCATCTTCGGCAATATTCGTAAAACTAAAATTGCCCTCAGAGTCTGTTTTCGAACTGAACCAGTCGTCAGGATAATTGAATGGAATACCGGTATGCCCTCTTGAGCGGTCATTGCATAAACACATCTGTACAGAGGCTCCGGCAATTGGTTTGCCGGTATCATCTACAACTCGCCCTGCTAAAATGGAAGTCTTATCAAGTCGAAGTGTAACATTTTCCTTAAGCTGTCTCCTGTCCATCCGCTGCCAATCCAGTGCAAGCCCTTCTTTATGTGCAACAATAATTATAGAATTACTGCTGTCTGTCCAGCTGACAGACAATACCCCGTCTTGATCGGTTTTCTGTATCTGCCCAAGAATGTTCAGTTTAAGTTCACCCTGCATATAGGCCCATTCCTCCTCGTAAACCGCAACAGATGCCTCTGCCACAGGATTAGCATCGGCATCAACAACTTTAACTGTGCAAGTCACCTGCTCGGCTAAAGCAAAAGATACTATACAGAAAAAACAAACCAGAACACAAACACACTGCTTCATCGCATTATTCTCCATTGAGTTATTTGAGCTTCCCATCAAGTTCGCTTAGTAAGAAACCACTTGAACTGACAACATGTTTTTTATCGGTAAGAATAAGCCAGGGCAAAGACTTTACGCCCCATGCAAGACGAATTTGTTTTTCGCTGCCTTCAAACATCCCAACCGGGAAAGTTATGTTGTATTTATTTACAAACTCATCGAGCTTTTTTTGATCGACCTTTGAAGCCTGCAGCAAAACAACGGCAACGCCTTTTTGCTTAAGTTGGCCTGCTTGTTTGGCAAGTTCTTTTATGCAATGTCTTGAGGGTCGCTGCTGCATATCCCAGAAACAGACCAGGATATTCTTTCCTTTTTCTTTCTCACGATCGAAGTCTATCTTAATATCATCAAACTGCGGTAATAAATTGCCCGCAACTGAGCCATAGGGAACATGAACTCCCTCCTGTCCTAACACAACCTTTATGTTTTTATCTCCGCCCTTAGTTTCGAGGCGTCCGGATCCCCCGGGGGAACTGGAAAAATTTGCCTGTATCCGTAATTTCCCTGCACAAATTCTGTCGAGAACAAAATTGCCATTAGAATCGGTAGCGGTGGTTTTATCAGGCTGGCCGTTACCATGTAAAAAGATCGGCACATTCGCTGCCGGTTTTCCTTCGGCATCTACCACTATCCCGGAGACCGACATATCCGCTGCATTTAGCTTGACGGTTTCCAATTCACCGGATGTTTTGGACTTATCTATGATCGTGACCTTCTTATAATCTTCGGGCCCAAAACCAGCAGCAGCTGCACTTAGGCGGTAACCGGATTTTTTCTTTTTGGGGAAAGGGGCAATTGCCGGAAACATATAACTGCCCTGCGAATCGGTCAAAACCTCGACTCCTGTACCCGATAGCGTACCTGGAAGAGATATAATAAGCCAGCATCTTGCCGCCGGTATGCCCTTGCCGTCAAAGTCGGTTATCCGGCCGGTAACTTTCATAGCGGGCTTTAGCGTTATCAACACGGATTTACCCTCATCAACCTCTATGACGATACCGGCAAGATTTCGCCCTTCGTGGCGAGCATATACCATTTTAGCTCCGCGTTCGTCCTCGTAGCTTGCCTTAAACCGTCCCTTGACATCGGTGATAACTTCTCCGCCGCGAGGATATACCCTTACTAACGCACCCGAAACGGGCTTACCTGCCTCGTCGACAACTTTCCCTGACAGAGTCGGTTCACGATCCAGCAGAACCTGCTTGACACTTTTCTTTCCCGCAGTAACCGTTACCGCTTCCTGCGTCGTCGAACGTGCAAAGCCCGTCCCCCATGCCCGGACATTACACTTACCCTCCGGAGCCGCAATAATCGCTATCCCCTCGGAGTTCGTCTTTTTCATCCCATTGAAGCTATTCTCCGGAGGCGATTTTTCCATAAAGACAGATACCGTTATATTCTCTAAGGGTTCATTAGTCGTAGCCTCTATGACCTTGATCTCCAGTTGTCCGGCCTTAACCAATTCTATCTTGATATCTTCGGGCTTGCGGTCGGGGGGAACTTCAAACTTTTGTGTATTGCCAATGAGTTTGTTTGACTCTTGAGATACCAGGGGCTTGATCAAATGCTCGCCGGTTGGAACACCGTCAAAACGGAATTTGCCCTCATCGCCGGAGACTACTTGACGGGGGACATAGAGGTTAATATTATCTCTGATATTGCTGGGCCGAATGAGAAGACCGATGCCCTTGACCGCCTTACCGCTGACTGCATCGACAACTCTGCCGGTAACAGGAACTTCCGCAGGTAAAACAAGCTTGATACCTTCCCTTCCAACCTCATAGCCGCAACTATTCTGGTAATAGGGGGTAAATTTATGGACGCAAGCCCTATCAGCAGCTTTTACCCAAAAATCGGAACTTACATCTGCGGCAAAATTATCAAAGCTGAAAATCCCGTCGTTATCCGTATTAACAGTAAACCAGTCCTGAGGGGCAATGATCGGCCTCTGTCTGAGGCGACTGAGATAGCTGGTTTTAGGAATCGCCTGGACGGCGGTATCTGCAACTGGTTTGCCGTTTTGATCTACGATTTTCCCTGAAAGCGTACAGGGCTGCTCTAATACTATCTTAAAGTCGGCCCGTGCATTTTCGAAACTGGTATTATTAAAGCAGTCCCACCCTATAGCCAAGCCTTCTTTTCGAACCACCACAAAAACGCTACGTAAATCGCAGACGTCAACAGTTAGTTCGCATCGACCATCTGCATTTGTTCGTAGATTGCTGGTTAACTGTTTGGAATACTCCTGGCTGGTCTGAAAGTCGTAAAATTTTTCACAGATCGCAACTTCGCCGCCGGCTACGGGTTTGGCATTAGAATCGACGACTTTAACTGTGCACGTTACCTGTTTAGCTGGGGCAAGAGCCGCTATACATAAAAAACAGACCAGAATACCAATACACTGCTTCATTGCTTTATTCTCCATTGAGTTGTTTGATTTTTTCATCGAGTTCGTTTAGTGAGAAACCGTTTGAACTGACAATGTGCTTTTGATCGGTAAGAATAAGCCACGGGAGCGATTTTACGCCCCACTTGAATTTTGTTTTCTCTTCTTTGTCGGTGATCATTCCGGTTGGGAACGGAATATTGTATTTCTTAACACGTTCATCCAGTTCGGCCTGATCAACCTTTGAAGCCTGGACGGCGATGACAACAATGTTCTTTTCTTTAAGCTCTCCGGCTTTTTTGACAAGTTCTTTCATACAGTGCCGAGACGGTCGCTGCTGCATATCCCAGAAGGCAACAAGAATTGCTTTACTGTCAATATCATTCGGGTCGATCTTAATATCCAGACCTTTAAAGGCGGGCAGGGACTTGCCAACCAGTGACTTGGGCTGTTTGGGCACAAAGCGGTTTGATGCACTTCTTTCAGCTATCACAATTTTCACATCATTTGCTCCGCCTTCGGTTTCGACATGCCCACTCAAATTCGTTTTTCCTTGAGTATGCGCACTGATCCCGATCTTTCCGGCGCAAACTTTTTCAATGACAAATTTACCATCGGCATCAGTAACTAAATTATGATGGTCAGACTGATTGTCACCATGGGCATAGAGGTTAGCCCCACTTACGGGCTTATCATCACTATCTACTACGAGACCTGAAACCGTAAGATTCGCTAATGCCAGGGTTATACGTCCAACATCAAGCCGGTCGTCTTCAGCATCATCGGCTAAAGCTTCGACCTGGGATTTACCGTACCCATCGCCGGTGGCTATGAGATTATATTTACGCCCGGCAGGCATAGCCTTAACTTCAAATTTACCTTTTGAATCGGTTATCGCTCCGCCTTTCTGCCAGTCAGTAATTGGCGATCCCCAGTTGGATACCCTCAGCATCACATTAATTTTGGCTCCTTCGATCGGTTTCTCTTCTTCGTTGACAACGACACCGTAGAAAACTACTCCGCCCTCTAGTTCAACATCTAATGTTTTGGTATCTTCTTCAATTTCTATCGCCGCTGCCAGATTGCGTCCCTCATACCGAACAACAAGACAATGGACAGTATCTCTTTCTCCCATGCGGGCCCACCTGCCCGGGTCCCAGTCAAGCTCAAATCTGCCCTTTGCATCTGTTTTAATATTATCACGAGGGCCCATAGGGTATAACCCAATAGACGCCCCTTCCACCGGTTTGCCTTTTTCATCTCGAACCAGACCATTAATTTTGGGCTTTTGGGCCAACTGAACTTCCTTACGAACCGTTTCGTTGTCCTGTATTGTAACGGCCTCCTGCTGACGGGAACCGGCATAGCCTTCTTTACGAACGCCCTTTATTTGATAATCACCTGCCAACAGCCGTATTCGGGCCAATCCTTTTTCATTCGAATAACAATGAAGCCATTGACTGCGTCCTTCACGTTGAATACTTACAGACGCTTTTTCTACCGGCTTTTCTTCCGGACCTTTTATGGTAATCTCCAATACACCGCCCTTGCTAAGTTCTATTTTTACGCTAGTAGGGGTCTTTCCCGCCTGGGTTTTAATTTCTACAATATCCATTACCCAGTCAGCCATTTTTTCTTTGGAGGGGATAAACTGAAAAAAATATGTGCCTGCGCAAAGAGCATTGATCGTGAATGTACCGTCACTATTTGAAACTACCGGACCGTGTCCAACAGCAGGACGATTCTGAGCCTGCAATAGCATTAGCTGTATGCCGGCAATAGGCTTGTTCGTGTCTTTTTGCACAACAATGCCTTCGATCTTTGACTCGACCGGCAGTACAAGCTTAATATCCTTTTGACCCGCCTTAAAACTAAGAGGCGACCTGTGGGTTGTCCATGTGCTAACTATAGCTCTTGACGGTTTACTGACCAATAAGTCAGCCGTTGCTTCATCGGGGATACCAGTAAAAAGAAATTTGCCCTCCTTGTCGGTTTTAGTGGTAAAAAGATTTAATGCTGCATTGCGTGTTAGATATTGCGGTTTTCCATCCTGTTCGACCACAAGAGCAAAAATACTCACTTCGGCATCTGCCATCAATTTGTCGTTTTCATCAACTACAACACCGGCAAGTTCTTTTGGCTTCCTCAGTTTGATCTCAAAACTTTCATCCTTACGTCTGTTCCAGTTTGCCCAGCCTATGGACAGTCCTTCCTTTTCCACCACTATCATACCGGATCGAAACCCTTCGTCATCGTCGGCTTTGGTGAATGAAAACGCTCCGTCAGCTTTAGTTGTGATCTCTTTGGCCACTTCGATTTCGTATGCAAAGGGGGTTACTACTTTTACAAATTCATAAAATCTGACCTTTGCTCCGGTGACAAGCTTTCCCTGCGAATCAACTACCTTGCCTTCAAAGGTTAATTTTTTGACATCTTCGGCATTTGAATGGTCTGCAAAACTGGCTAATAAAGCTAAACACAAAAATAGCATCGTGGTTCTATGCATTGCAAATTCTCCCTCTCTGGTTATTGTAGTTTTTTCCTACAGCACACCAATATCACCGGGACCACAGCAATGATAGTAATAATCAAAATGATAATTAGATTTTTGACAATGACTGTTTCCGGCTGTGCTTGAATTGTCAAAGTTATGGGTTTGGATTCGACCTTGAACGGCCCTAGTACTTCGACAGATGCAGTGAATGTTCCTGATACTTTTTTGGGCCCACGCCACGTGAGCGAACATGTGCCGCCTCAGCCATACTCGAAAGTAAAACTACGGTCATATTCAGCTTCTTCGTTGGTTATCCGCAGTTTCGGGGCCGCTGCCCTGTTATTGTTCCGCGAAATGCTTATCTGCTCGCCAAGATTTCCCTTGAGTTCATACTTGAAAGCAAACTGGTTGTTCTTTTCATCAACCTTAAGCTTACAGATTACAGGTTCGCCAATTGCAAGATTCACCTCCTGATCTTCTGTAACATCGAAAAGCCCTTTCTTTTTACGAAATCCCTCGCCTTTTATTGACCACTTGCCGGCCTTTTCGTCCTTTCGGTCGATAGCCCAGTGATGAATGCGGTATTTGCCAACCGGTAGTTTTCCAGTGCCTTTTTCCAGGGAGACATTTAATAGACCGTTCTCCCCGCCGGCTGCGAACTCTTTTATTGATTCAGGCATCTTGATGGTACCGAACGTAACGTCCTGGGCTTTTGTAATCGTTATGCATGCTCCGTCCGGTGCTATCTCAGGACGATACAACTCGCCTTCGATCTCGATGAAATTGCCGGTGAAATTTGTGTCACGATCAGTTTTCTTTCCGATCCTTATTCTGTCGGACTTCCAGAAATTATTCGACTTGTCATTAAAGCTGCCGTTAGAATTTTGGTCGATCAGTACGCAGTGTTTTTTCTCTCCATCAATTGTTATGCCACCTTCATACCAACCGCCTGAATAAGCATAAATACGTCTGCGTTTCTCGGGGCTGTAGAACTGGATATTCAGATGATATGTAACAGGCTCATCTTCGTACTCGTAAATTATCTTTACCGGGCCGAAATCCGATCTTATATTATCGGTTTGATAAGCGGCGATTGGCGTTTCATCAGTAAGATCACCATCGCCATCTGAATCGATATACAGGGAATTATAGGGGCTGTTTTTTTTCGACTTGTCAATGGCTATCAGCAGAAAGCCGTTGTTAACCATCGGGCTTTTCCATTTGCCAAAAACCGGCTCTTCACTCTTAAACTCAGGAAGTTCAACGCCTTCAGGTTTGTTATCTATTAACTCAATCGTTTGAGAGCTAATGTCACCAACAATATCACGCGCCTGGCGAGCCGAATGATATTGGAGCCACTGCAAATCCTCAGCCGCGGCAAATTGTGCAATACAAGCAAATAACAGCAATATAAATGGAAATCTTTGTCTAAACATCTCTGAACCCTTTGAATTTATACCATTTGATAAACAGCCCAACCGACCACTGCTTTCTTACCCAGTTTAACACTAATTCGCAGATACAACTCGCAACTATATATTAAGATGCTTCCAAAGGGAAAATGTTTCACACAAAATTGAGATTTTAAAATATTTATTCATTTACCTTTACTCAATGGAAATTCGCCGGAAATATCGAGGGTGTCGATGGCGAATGCCCAAACTTTTTCCCGATGCAACAGAAATGGGTGTTGATACATTCGATGAATCCGCCGTCGTACGTTGTGGGCGACTTTGATGCTAAGGAAATTCGGTTCCAGCATGAATCCAGTGGCGTGGTGGATTACGCCAGGCTATACGCAACCAATGCGTTTATGGACAAGGACGGACGCCGAATCATGGCCGGTCACATCCGCGGATTCAAACCCCACCGTGGTTGGAACGGATGCATGTCGTTGCCCCGTGTTCTGACGCTCGACAAGAACAAAACTCTCATCCAGACCCCGGCGCCTGAACTCAAGAAGCTGCGTGGTCAACATCGCCGGATTGAAAACCTTAACGTAGTCAGTGCAACCGAGCGCCTTGACGGAATTGAAGGCGACACCATGGAAATCGTGGCCGAGTTTGCACCGAGCAACGCTGCCGCCTTCGGACTCCAGGTCCGTTGTAGCGATGATGGTACGAAAGCACTCACCATCCGCTA
>VRUF01000063.1:0-332 GCA_019456245.1 Planctomycetota bacterium
TCACCTCACCGTGTGTTTCTTTTGCCCTTGCCGCAAGAAGGTTTGCCTCGACGTTATTGTCGATGTAAGTAAAATCCCTGCTTTGCTCACCGTCACCGTAAATGGTAGGGGGGGTATCGTTCAATATATGTGTAACAAAAGCAGGTATTGCAGCAGCATACTGACTTGCAGGATCCTGATACGGACCGAATACATTGAAATAGCGAAGCGAAACCGTTTCTAGTCCGTATACAGAATAAAAGACCTTGCAGTAATATTCACCGACCAGTTTTCCTACGGCATACGGAGAGAGGGGATTGTCTTTCATGGTTTCCACTTTAGGCATGACCTCG
>VRUF01000063.1:342-12246 GCA_019456245.1 Planctomycetota bacterium
AAGTACCACGTCTACGTCTTTCATTGCCTGACGTGCGATCTGGTCATCTCCCATGTCCGCCTCAATGAAATCGATTTTGTCGGCTATGTCGGCGAGGTTACTTTTTTTGCCGGTAATAAGATTGTCTATAATGCGGACAAAACATCCCTCTTGTACAAGACGACGGCAGATATTAGAACCGATAAATCCGGCACCGCCGGTGACCAGGAACTTTTCCATAAAATTGCTCCAGATAAACTGTCAGCAGGTACAGCTACTGCTTCAAATACACATCATCCAGACACACCGTCTATTGGAGTGTCATACATCAACCAAAATGTATACTTGCGATACAGCCCTTTGTCAAGATGTTTTCCTGCTAGACAGGAACAGTTTCATGTGACTTTGCAATATCCTGGTATTCCTGGTATGAACGGTAAACTTCACGGAAGTATCCACCCTTTAATGAACGAACACCCATCAATACCGCACCAACCAGATTTGCATTGATCTCACGTAGTTCACGCAGCGTACGTTGCGCGGTACCTCGCCTCGTCGACATTGCATTGAACACGACTATTGTGCCATCTGTAGCTGCGACAAGCATCTTTGCTTCACTTACGAGAAGCGGAGGTCCGTCAACGATCACATAGTCATATTTTTTGCTTAGATCATCGATGATGTCTTTCATCCTGCTGCTTCCAAGCATTTCTGCCGTGTTAATGGGCATCTGACCGCTGTCAACTATGTCGAGACCTTCGATACCGGACGTACGTACCACATCTGGCATATCGCATTGTCCCATCAGGTAGTTACTCAAACCCATATCTGAAACATCCGTGGAAAGCTCGCCATTTCCGGTTTTTGGGAAAAGATCAACAGTCGAAGGTTTCTGGAAGTTTGTGTCAATCAATACAACGCTGCGGTCATCTGCGATCAGTGTATAGCACAAGTTCACTGCTGTCGTCGTTTTACCGTCTTCCATAGCAGCACTTGTAATAAGCAGTGACTTATTCGATCCGCCTGTATTGTTCAGTTTTAGGTTAGTTCTTAATTGACGGTAGCATTCACTCATTATTGAATAAGGAGCTTGTTGTACAACGTGACAAAGCTCTACGTTGCGGACTGCCGTATCCTCGGACTTATGGCAAATGGTCCCCAGAAGGGGGGTTCTAAGGTGTTTCATTATATCGCGTGGCGTACGGACTAAATCGTTGAGCAATTCGATCAGAAATGCAAGTCCGATACCCACCATAAGGCCAAGCATAAAACCACCGGGGACAAAAACTTTTATCTTTGGCGAACTCATCTTATTCGGAGGTGTCGCACTACTGGCACGCTGCAGCTTATTTACAGTGGGGTCTTCGTGTCTAGTTTTTAATTTTCGTATACGATCCTCGGTACTGACAATGTCATCACGTATTTTGTCTCTTTGTACGACTTGTTTAATATAACCGGTACGAATCACACTCAGGGTCTTATATTCTTCACGAGCCTCTATCTGTTGTTTTTGGAACGCGTCTCTTTCGGATGTTACCATTATCAGTTCGTCATTAATTTGAACGAGCTTAGATTGACGCGACAAATTCGAGATATACGTTGTTCGCTTTGCAATCTCGTTTTTTGTTTGCTGTATCGCGTCCCGAGTTTCCTTGAGTTGTCGATGCTCCTCACCTAAATGTGTCAATTTCTCAGCGAGGGCCATTTCAAGGCTAATGAGTCTTAATCGCAAACTATGTGCAGTTGGATCATTGTCTGCTTCTGTCTTTACGAGGTCGTCAAAATCGCCTTCTGATCGCTTTCGAAGGATATTTGCATATGTTTCCATTTTGCTAGCTTCGGCTGTGATTGTATTAAGGCTGCCTTCTACTTGCACAAGCTTGCCGTCTAAATAAGACCGGAAGTTCGTTTCACCAAGATTAGCGAATTTTGTCCCTTCACGAATTCCCTCAAGTGCTGTTTCTGCGGTTCGCAGATTGTCCTGTAGAGTAACCAGTCGCTCATTCCGTTTTTTAATTTGTGCCATAACATCGCCCTTAGCTTGAACATTTTCTACTGCCAGGAACCGTGTAACCATCTCATTTGTGATCAACGCTGCATCTATAGCACTGCCGCATCTCATCGAAACAAAAATGTAATTCATATCCTTTCGTGTAGATGCGTTAAGATTATCGTTTAGATTTTCAAGCCGCTTGATCTCGTCACTACCAAAAGACTTATACCATGATGTATTTTGTACATTATCTGAGTCACGCAAAAGCGTTCGGAGGTGCACCGGCTGTTTAAGTGAGAAAGCTTTCGATTTACGGAAGTTAAAGAAAATGTTCTGGTTAGGTGTCGCCGTTGTAAAAATGTCAGGGTCTTCAGCACCGGAAGGTGAAACCAAGATTAACGCCTGTGCTGAATATTTGGGCGCATATTTGTAGAGTAGAAACCAACTGCCGCCACCTATACATGTGCCAATTACGGTCATGAACACAATAAGAAATATATGCCTGCGAATAATGCCTAAAATCTCTTTTGGCGTCATGCCCTGCGCTGCCATCTGTGCAGGCATACGATTTACGTTTGTCCTAGCGGGCACGTTTCTTGTTTGAAATTGACCTGCCATAATATCTGATCTCCTTTACCGGACGTTAAGCCCTGTTATATGCATACAGTTAGTTGTTTGAAGCATTGCTAAGGGCATCCCTCAATTTTTCTATATTCTTTTTCGCTATTTTGCCTTCACTTTTTTCTATCGCGAGTTTATACGAAGCTATTGCATCGTCGTACTGTTCAAGACCTTCTTGAGCTATTCCAAGGTGATAAAAAATTTCCCATCCTATGGGGTTGTTTTGTTTTTTGAATAGATTTATTGCTTCCTGAAGCAACTGCTCGGCTTGTTCATACTTGCCGATCTTACACAAAGCGTAGGCATAAGTATCCATCTTGTTAGCATCAGTAGGGGACATCTTATGAGATTTTTTTGCATAGTCTACAGCCTTCTCGGTGTCTTGGTTGTTGTCAATGTAAAGATATGCCAGGTTGTTCATGACATTGGAATTGTTAGGTTGTATAACTAGCATTGATTCGTAGACCTTAATTGCTTCCAATAGAGATATTGTTGTTGGATTCGTCATGTAATCCGTGATAAATATTTTCGCTTTCAAGTCCATAACCATAAGATGGTCTCGTTCTTGTCCTTCTGTCAGACGAAGAGCAATGTCTGCATAATGCAACGCTTCGTCAAAGTCCCTATTTTCTTGTGCGAGAATGCATAGCATAAGGTTTGCAGGCAGTAAGTCTGGTTCCGTTTGGAGGCGCTTGTTGCACCATTTCGTTACATCCTGCGGTCCAAGGGCTTTCGACATTTCCCTTAGAAGCTTAAAAATCAAATCATCGTCCTTGTTGCTCTTTTCTATGGCTTCGTTATAGCACTCAATTGCCTTCTGCCGATTGCCAAGATACAACTCCGAGTTAGCCATATTCAAATATGCTACTGGAGCAGATTCGGTGTTAATGTACTGCTGTGCATACTTAATAACGGCCTTATGTTTGCGTAATTTACGTAGAGAACCGAGATAACCGTCAAGAGCACTCATATTTTTTACGGTTTCATTGCTTAGCTTCCATGACTTAAGGAAGCGTTTTTCTGCCTCTTGGAATCGCCCGGCTTGAAACGCATAATTACCGGAACGAGATAGCCAGTGCACACTTTCCGGATATTTTTTAAGAACTTGCGTGTAGAACTGTCCCAGGTCAAGCCTGCGACCCGCTTCAATATAAAACGTTTCAAGCATCGCCCACAAATCCAAAGACGCACGGTCATCCTTTACTGCCTGAACCAGAAGGCCAATTGCCTCGTTCATGTTGCCGCTCCGCCTGTAAGCGTTTGCCAGTTCAAGTTGAACAGACGAGGTAACATCTATTGACATGCTTTCTTGAAGATCCTTGATAGCTTGCTCTAGATTTCCACTGAGCATATTAATCTGACCGCGAAGACGCCATGCGACCGCATTTTCCGGAACAACCGCTAGCGTTTCATTAATCAGTGTGCGGGCTTCGTCAATTTTACCCTTTGATATCCTGGACCATGCTTCAAGCATTAAAGCACGAGGTTCGTCCTTATGGCGTTTCTTGAAACTTGCCAACTTGAGATCTGCTTCTTCAAAAAGCTTGGTTTCAAGGAAATACTGAATCTGTAGAAGTTCATTGTCAACTGTTTTGTCAACTGCCAGCAGCGTTTCAGTATATCGCTTAAGGCTTTCCTTGTCTTTGAGAAGCAAAGATACTTTTGCCAGACCTTGCAAAACCTTGCTATCTTTTGGATTGGTTTCATGCCGTGCTAAAAGAATGTCTTTCGCTTTCTCAAATTGACCGTCACGAATGTGAAATTGCCACATTATATCTTGACGATCGATAAGTATACGTTTCGCATCTTCGTGCCTGCCGGTTATACGGAGATACTCAGAGTAAATATCAAGTACTTTATCGTTGCGAGAATCAAACGTATAAGCCTTTTCTAAAGCCACACCTGCTACGCCGTGATAGAAAGCTTTTTGTTTCTTGTCGATCTCTTTTTCAGCAAGTTCCATCGCTAGCATACCAAGCTGCATATTTGTCTCAAGGTTTGGAAAGCGTTTCATCAAATCTTGCATTATTGCAATAGCTTTATTTGGTTCTTTGTCCATGACAAGTCTGCTATATCCGACTTGCAGTTGCCAATCGGTGGGGTTAAGTGTTATCGCTCTGGCCAGAATGGTCTCAAGTTCTTTTCGTTGTATTGAACTGACATTCATGCCAAGTTTGGCATTTCGTGCTTGAATGGCAATGACTGCCTGCCTGGCCAGTGTTCCGTCAAGTGGATTCATTTTTGCAGCTGACTCGGCCATTTCAACTGCTTTATCATAATCCTTAAGTGTTACGTATATCCGACTTTTGAGCATAAAGACGTACGGGGACAGGGGGCGAACTTCAAGGCAGGTATCAAGACGATTAATCGCGTTTTGCAATGAATCATTAAGTATGTCCAGATGCCCGGCATAAAACTCACCGTTGCACCCATCAAGGTTATACTCACGCGCGATCCCTACCAATTTGGTCGCTTGCGGTATATCCTGATTGGAAACCGCGATGTCGAAAAGAGCCGAAACAGCTTTCTTGTTGCCAGGCTGTATCTCAAGAACTTTTTCAAACTCTACCTGTGACAAATCCAGTTCACCCACACTTGTATAATAAAATCCAAGTTCAACATGCCGTTTGAGATCATCGGAAATATCGTTTAGCTCAGCAATTCTAAGTTCCCTATGGCGTTCCTCCGCGACATTCAATGGATCGGGCTCGGCTAGAAAACGTCGGAAAATCCTGGAATTCATGTTTTCCGGATGTTCTTTCAGAAATGCATCGATTAGATCCTGTGCAGCGACCTTATCGCCAGACCGCAATAGATCTCTACACACTCCAATTGGCGTAGAGACCAGTTCTGGGCGCAATTTCAGGAGCGTTTTGATCAGTTCTACACGCTCTTTTCGATACTTTTCCAGATCTAATTGAGAGTACGTTTCTCCATCTGGACTTTTGGGGTTAACTGAAGACGATCCTTCACTCTTCAGCACACCGGAGAGATAAGCTATCTGTTGTGTAAGCAGATCGATTTTTAGAGATATAGTTTCGGGAGTCTGTGCATCAAGTTCGGAAAGTACGGTCTTGGCATCATCGAGTTGTCTGTTATTGATATATGCCAATACCCTGGTTTGTTTACTTCGTTCCGTTACACTTACATTCTCATCAAAAAGATCAATTGCCGCAATAGCCCTGGCAGGTTCTCGTAACCGTAGCAATATCTCCGCATAATCCAACAACGCCTCAGGTTTGGTTGCTGCAATACTCACAAAGTACTTGTTTTTATAATGATTGAAAAGTGCATTCGCCAAAAAATCTAATCTTGCACCGATTTCAGGTCGCTTAGCGAACATTTGTGATAATATGTAAGACACAAACGTATCAACATTTTCAGTAGCATTAAATATTTCATAACACGTGAAAAGCTCCCGAATTGCTGTCTCATTGTCCCCTTTTACCATTGCGAGCAGTCCATCCCACTTAGCGAAGATGACCTTGTTCTCCGTCAAATACTGTTTGATGTCATGAATCAACAATTCCATCTCAGATATCGCACGATCCTTCTCTTCCGCGTTTCCCATTTTATTTGCCAAAATAGCCCGTTCTGTCTGGAGCAAGGCTTGCAATGAACGAACCGAATAATAATTCACGCGCCCCAGTTGCTCGCGAGGGCCCGGTATTATTTTGGCATCGGGAAGATTCGAAGCTTTTTCTGATGTCTTGATAGCATTACGCAAGGACTGTTCATTTTTATTAATCGAAAAGTCATAATAATAATAGTTTGCGAGCATCCTTGCATACTGAACGTTTTCCTCATCGAGTGCCACGGCTTTTTCCATGGTTATTATTGCATCGGATAACGAATTGTCTAGCATGTAAAAAGACGTATGTGCCGTATACACTTCCGCATTTGTATTATTTGCTTTTACAAGTTCCTCGTATTCAACTTGTAATTCCTTCATTTTTTGTATGCGTTCGTCCTTATCTGTTATTGCGATTACTTGAGTAGCTTTAAGATTAAGCAGGGCGATCTCTATTTTCGCCCTGTTCTCGGCTAGCTCTAATCCTTCGGTCAGAACTGCATATTGTGCATCTTTTGCACTTTTGAGTGCATTAGGAAATGTACGAGCACTTAACAATATGCCCAGTTTCCAATGAGCCCTTGCCAGATATAGATAAATATCGGCATCGGAAGGCGACAGTTCTTGTAAATATCTCAGTTCAACGATAGTGTTTTCGGTAGATTTTTCCGCATTGGTTGTCTGACCTGAAGTTACGATCTCAAGCGTCGCACGTGCCTTCGCTTTCAACACAAACACATCTTCCTCCATGCCTGTGTCTTTCAATACGTTGATCAGATATGTAGCTGTTGTCTCAACAGTCCTCCATACCGGATTTCCACTTCCTCCGCCAACTTGACTGCGGCTGTCACCGGCTTCGTAATAGTATTTCAATAAATTCATCCGTGCGCCGACATGTTTTGGCGCAATGTCAGTGACTTGCGTCCAGCAACCTGGCAATTTTTTCCAGTCCATAGGATGAAAAGCATTGTCAATCTTGAAAAGCTCGGCAAGGGTAAAGAGTATCTCCACTTTTTGATCGACATCTCTGGCACATCCATATGCTTTCCTGTAGCTCTCTTGGACAAGCCTATATTGAGCGCCTATCGCCTCTTGTTTCTCCTTGCTGAAATCATTCGATGCGACAGCAGATTCGATCTCGGCGGTTACTTTTGCGAGCAATTCTTCCGCATCATTGATATATTCAAGTGGATCTTTGCTGTATTTCAGTCCCAGAAAGATTACTGCGCAGAGAACAATTACAAGAAGAAGTGAGCCTATAAGTGCTATTTTCTTATTTAATCTTTTAGCCATACCATGAATCCCTTATCTAATCCAATGTCAAAACTAGTTAATGTCAGCAGTGCTGATAATTTTTTTTTTGTCGAATCTTTTCTGCCGTCGTTCTGTTTCCAGTCAGGCCAGTGTTCTTTTTCCAGAAGCGGAACAAGCGTGCGCAATAGTTTTTCACTTGCTTCAAGGGTTTCTTCTTGTTTCGGTCTTATTCTACTTCTATAGCCTGACTTTCCGTAAAAATCCCATTCAACCTTTGAAAAATATGAGTACCTGCCGAATAGATTCTTAATCATTATTGCCCGGACGCCTTCTCGACTGTTGGCGTAAGCCCCGTTTGCTCGGAAGAAATAAAGACGAGCAAAATTTGTAACGTTCCAGTCCAGATTATTACGTGGGTGAAAAACGAGATATTTCACTTTAATATCTCTTTGCTGTTGCCCTTTACCAATCGATAAAGTGAGGCTCTGGCTGGTCTGTTGCTTATAGCCGGAACCAACATAACATTCTTCCGGCACATGCGGAACCTGATCGGGATTGCCCGTGTAGTACGTGACGAAAAGAGAGCAGAAACGCGTTGGGCTGTATGTGCCGGCTTCGGTATCTTCCAGTGTCCATTGTATATACTCATCGGTGCCAAGGCTCTCTAGAACGTCCAGATTTTCGATTTTGCCTCGATTTACAATCTTATACGGTAATAACAGCAACTCATCCATATTGTCCATGGATTTCTTAAGAGGTATGGCCTCTTTATCCAAGACAATATCGCAAAATTCAATCACCGCGTCCTTACTTACTGCTGCTACAGCAAGGACTATTACGCAGATCAAAAAAGTCGACTGCAAATATGGTTTTATTGCTTTGCTAACTGCCATATCAAGAACTCGATACCTCTAAAACATTAAAGCATTCTGAATAACTTAAACCGCTTTTACTTAGCGCAGGCAAAAATACAGGGCAACTGTAAAGCCTGCCTGTATAAGCTGCCCATGTCAGGATGGCTTGCGTCTAATAATCGTCTCTGTCTCTGAAGATACTTTCTCACTGACAAAAAGGTTCGACATAAACCAGGCAAGCATCCCATAAAGACCAAATGCTAATGGAAGCATCATCATCCCAAGCATATCATGGTAAATACCCTGGGCATATTTCGCATCCCACAGTATATAAATGAACCCCGTGATTGTTACTCGCACAATATTACAAACTATTGCGATCGGGATTGTGCTGCACAGCAGCACGATTCGTTGCCACGCAGGGCGCCAGTGCAGGTAAGCCATAGCCACGCCAAGTGCCATGAAGGCCATCAAAAGGCGCATCCCGCTGCACGCTTCGGCAACATCAAGAGGAGGCTCGAGGGGCTTGCCTTTATATATCACATTGATCACGACACCGTTAACTGTTGCTTCAAGCCCTTGCACAAGACCCAGAAGGGCGGTGGCAATCTGTGCCGCCAACTGACGCATCGGTATTGTTATAGACCTGTACATACGTGCCGGAAGTGGGACTGCGAAAACAAGGTACACCACAGGAAGCCATGTATATCGGATCATTTTCCAGCCGCCAAGAAACAACACTATTGAACCAAGGCATGCAACTACCGTCAGCGGTCTGGCATAACCGATCTGGAAGTAAACATAATTAAGCGGATAAAAAGCGATGAATAGAAGAAGGAAAACAAGTCCAAGCCAATTGCGTCTGGGTTCAATACTCAGTATCTCTCTCTTGTGCTGATTGACAAAATAAAGGCTGAACAAAGGGATCAAAAAGCCATGTGACCAACTGCTGTCATTGACCCATCGATAAACGATACCGTTCACTTCTTCGCGAAAGAGGTAATACAAAAGTCCTGCGATAATAGCGATCTTGACGTAAACAGCAATTCCAAGCGAACCCCACCCGCACTCCTGGTGCTTACCGTTAACATCCATCTCAGAAAGTGATTCGCTGTTAGTGTTCATGTCATTAGGCTAAAATAATTTTTCCTGGAACTGTATAGGGTCGAAGTTCGGAACCTAGCGTCCATAATCGTTTCCTTAATCTGCAAAATTGCGGTCGTAAACGAATCCGAACCCATGGTACGCTCTGAATGCGTTACGAAGAACAGCAAGGGGTTGACTTAAAGCATGGGTCCCGACGTTTATCCAGTCATTTGGTTTAATAAAGAAATCAGGCTGAAGGCCCTTGGCTATTTTGTTAAGGTCGACCATGACCGTTATTTCTTTATTCCTGCCTATACGACGGGCAACCTCAACTTTTTGGGGCCATGCCTCCTCTCCAAGACCGCCCGCTGCCGATATTGCCTGCTTCAATGTCATAAGCCTTCCTGACAGAAGAATCGGCCCCCGCCTGTTCACCTCACCCGTTACATAGAATTCGCCGACGATATCATTAGGAACTGTTATCACGTCACCCGGTCTGATTACAACATTGTAACGATCATCGCCGCCATACAGACGGTCTCGCGGGATTTTTATTACACGGCTTTTCTGGCCGCCTTTGCCAATCTCATCCCATCCGTAAGAGGTTCCCACCGTAGGTGTTCTTTCAGACGCAGCAGGTTTGCGAGTAATTATTTCTGGCGTCTTATCATTCGATGGTTTAACGCTTACGGGCACAGGCGTCCACTTACCGTTTTCTTCTTCAAATATCCACTCAATTTGTGTCTCATCGTTTGTCATCTTTGTTTCATCTGTCGCTTTTGGCGAGGCGGTACGAAAACCTTCAGGTGCTGCAATATTCGCAAGTTCATCAGTGGTCGCCAATTCAGATGATGTTATGACCAAGTTGCTATTAGAAAAACGATGAGCATGGTAAGGTGCAATTACTTCAAGTATCTCTTCTTCCGGACTGCCGTTGACCGGCTCGGCAGGGAATAGTTCAATCTCGTCAAGTTCTGAAACGCCAACCTCTTTTTCGTCTGATGGACTTAGCCTTCTTCCTGTTGACTCATCGATCTGCGAATCGCCAAGTTCAGCTTCAGTTCCCTGTATCTGCCGAGTTATATAAATATTTGTAACATTAAACTCTGCCATGCCTCCGGCAAGTGCGATCGCATCGAGCAAACGAAACTCAGATCTCGGCAGGTCATAGCGAGATCCTCGAGCAATACCTTCGCCGCTAATCGAAAAAATTAAGCTTTGGGATTCAAAAAGTGTTACATATACAGAAGGATCGACAAGAATGCCAGGCTTAAGGAAATCTTCTATCTCTTCCGTAAGTTCTGTTTCTGTAAGACCGGCGGCCGGTATTATTCCAACGTCGGGAATTGATATACGACCTGTCTCCGTCACTACGTAATTGTTAAATGCTGTTACACCAGTTTGACGCAATTCAAAAATCTCGATACGTATCGTGTCACCGGGCGCAAAAACGTAATCTGTATTTGGAGTGATGACATCCACAGGGAGGGGTTCTTCCGAATTTGCGAATGGACCTTCCGGTTCGTCTACGACTCCGAGTGAGTCAAGGATTACATTTACCACTGGTACGGGTCGCCAACGACCGATGTCTGTCGGGTCAAGTGGAGTACTGTCACACCCACAGAAACACGATAGTAAAATCAATCCTGTAAATCCGCTGATTATTAATTTATGTCTCATATTGTCCTGTTCAAATATATCACTCAATCCAGGCTGCCATCCTCGCCTCAATTTCATAGTACGGCAAAAAACGCCTCAATCGATACGCAACTGTCCGCAGGTGACTGTTGAGTTGAATCCGCTGAATACCAAAGTTCAACGCAGTCCAGTATACTGCCTATCTGGAAAATTCATCGGCTCAACAAAGCACTGTCTTAACATTTTTCTGCTCTGAACTTACTGTTAACGGTAAATTATAAAAAAAATGTAAAATTATCGCTGTTGATTATCAATGATGGCCCCCGTCAATTTTTTTCTGGTTGCCGCTAACGCAACCATCCCCGTCCATGGATTCTGCCGTCCGCCTTAAACTACTGTAGTCAAAGGACTTATGTTAACGTGATGTATTGACCACAAATATACAGCATAAACAGAAAAAAACATTAGCACTCTATCGCAACGGTTGTTCTGTGGTTTTTTTAGTTACCCGCTGTTTCAGGACTGATATCGGTACTTAGATGTCAATCCAGATCAAGCTTCTTGTAGTCAATTTGAAGCACTAAGGTTTCCGCCTCACCGTCCCTGCCAGTACTGAAAATGTCGATTTTGCCTGGGATTGATATGTCTGCATCCTTAAATATTCGAAGATTATGACCTTGTGCCGTAAACGCATTCTTGCCGAACATATCCATAACAGTTACGCGTTCTACTCGCTTGATGTGCGTACTTCTAAATAATATAATTCGGTCAGACTCCACACCTTGACCCCTAATTTCAAGCGGATTATACCACTTTCCGTCGAGCCTGACAGGTTCCAGTTCAACCCCATTTGAGTCCTCGAAAAGCCCACCGCTTGCCAGATGAAGTGATAGAATTGCTGTAGCTAT
>VRUF01000064.1 GCA_019456245.1 Planctomycetota bacterium
AACATTCTGATCTTTCCGATACAGTTCTGGACGCATTGTGTTTGCTCGCCTTTTTCAGTAGCAGGGTAACAGGCAATGCATTTTTCCGATTTACCGGTAAGCGTGCGGAACATACTCTTTTTATACGGACATGCCCGAACACATTCCCGGTATCCGCGGCATCTCTTCTGGTCGATAAGAACCGTCCCTTCGTCTCTCTTATAGATCGCCTTGCGAGGACATCCGCCCAGGCATCCGGGATAGGTGCAGTGATTGCAAATTCTCGCCAGATAAAACATCCATGGCTGATGCGGAATTTTAATATATTGACCCTGCTTGACCAATTCGCTTACTTCGTCTTCACCAATGTTGGGATAAGAAAAATCTTCCTTATCCGGTATGTATCCTGTGATTTTTTCACCGGCTTCGTCAGTTTCGAAAATAGTCTTACCCGTGTATGTATCGCCATCCCAACTCTGATCATTGAGTTTCTCAAGCAGTTTAACATCCCAGCCCAAAGGATAAAATCCCCACGGCTTGGTTTCGACATTGTTCCACCACATGGATTCCTGACCCTTGCCGGATGTCCATGCGTTCTTACAGGCCATTGTGCAGGTTTGGCAGGCGATACATTTATTCGTATCGAAAACCCATGCAACCTGCTTATCCGGTCTGCTGTCGGGATAGATATAATCCATCTCACGATTTAATTGCCAGTTATGTACTTTATGACTCATGTGACATAATCTCCACTAATAAATTTCTTCATGGCATCGCTTTCATACGATGGCCTGTAGCCTAACTTAGCGGGCCGCCAGAGCTTATTGCCTCCGGTTCCGCCATCTTCGGCTTTAGTAAATTTAACAAAACTTTCTCTCGGTGCACCATTAGGACAGTTAACGTCGGGTGCAAATCCCTTACCGATCACAGGACCGATAGTATTTTTTCTCACCAGGCTATCCGTCATCAGCGTCGGTCTAAGCCAACCGCGTGTAGCACTTTGATGCGAACCGAATCTAAACATCGATTGATACCCGGTTCTGGGATTTTGTGCCAGGCCATCCTTGTTATTTAAGTGCCCTTCAACGGACCCATAAGTCGCGCCATACATGTTAAACCATGAACGCGTTATAGTTTGCGGAATCCCACGATAGTACCTCGCTCGCAGCATTAGCCTCGACAGTCTGTATTCTTCAGAACCTTCGATCTTTTCCCCATGATACGGACGGTCTTCAGGATCTGCATCGACCCAGACATAATCGCCGTCTTCAATTCCCAACTTCTTTGCATCATTAGGATTAATATCGACATACCCTTCACCGACCCATGGCATACGTTTGTCTCTGCGATGAGCATCGCCAAAAGGTCCAAACCACATAGCGATAATATCCGTATCGACAGGCATTGTATGAGAACCGTGCCTGTATTTCGGAGTCAGGTAAATATATTCGAACCCTTCGTCCAATTCGCGAAGAGGATGCTTTGATTTAAGCAGCTTAGCCGGCGAGAAAACAACATTTCTAACCTGCCTGGTTTCCCCTGAACGATCATCCATTGCTATTCCGTATTTCTCAGGACCAAACGGCCTTATGGCCGGGTGAGGCTTTGCCACAATTGCGTTAGGTTCATAGAAAGTCGCATCAATGGCTTCGCGGTGAACAGGCAGGTTTTCACCATACTCAATAAACTCATCTTCATCGCGATAGAATTCCATTCTGCCCGTCTTGTTATACCATTGTTTGCTCTCAATAGCCTGTTCATAGCCGATGATTTTTGGGTATGTTCGACTCATCAAAAGTGCTGGAATACCTTTCTTGGCATCTTCCTCCAGTTTATTTACATCGTATCCCTTGGTCATAGACGTCGCATCCATGATCCTCTGTAGATACACATCAACTCTGCCTTCATGTACAAACTTCCAGTAATCCTCAAATCGTTTATCGTTATGAAGTTTGCCGAGTGCTTTGGATATCCCTGCATGAACTTCGATGTCACTGCGGGTGTCGTGGATACGTTTCATTCCCGACCGCGGGAACATCTGAAGGAACGGATTCGTAACCGATGCTGTCGCGTCAGGAAACTGGAATTCGCCCCATGAATCAACTCCCCAAACGATATCGCCATACTCACACGATGTAGACCACCACCAGTCAGCCACAGATATGAACTCAATATTGGGCAAAGTGTTAACAACAGCCTCGTAATGCCCCTTAAGATTGCCAAGAATAGAGTTTGCGTTGCAGAAGGTCAAAGATTTTGTCGGGGTTGGCATGTGAGTTTTGCCCGTAAAGTTCTTATTACCCACTCTCAGAGGCTTATCGCTGTGGTTATAGTAATGAGCGGACTCAAATTTGAAGTATTTCTTAAAGTTCAGTTTTCCCTTCTCTTCAAGTTGTATATTAAAGGGGTTCTCTGCGATGTATGTACCCATCCCATCGAAATAGGCTGCACGGTAATTTCCGGCATAACTTCCAACGTTGCCGCTGTGAGTTCCGATATTTTTAGTCAAGGCACATAAAAGCAGAATCCCTCTGTCTTTCAGATCGCCGTTGAAAAACTGATTCGTCCCCATCCCGCAGGCAATAAGTGTATTGCCCGCATTTTCGGCGACTTGATGGGCCAGGCTGACAATCGCTTCTTTGGGAGCCCATGTTAACTTCGATACGGCGTCGAGGTCAAAAGTATCGTTTAGATATTGGCTTGTTAGACTAAAGGCTGTTCTAACCTTGACTTTTTTGCCGTCAAGCTCAATTTCATATTCACCTTCTAACTCAGGATCGATCCCGGTCTCTTTTAAGTAATCGCCCACGTCATCACGGGTAATTGCGGCGAAATCTTTTGTGTTTTTATCCCAGACCACAAAACTGCCCCACTCTTCAAGCAGCGCATCTGGAATAACCTGTTTGCCGCCTGCTGCAATAGGAGCGCCGGCTTTTTCGCCTTTCTTTAGAACTCGGGTATCCCTTCTTTCCTTTGGCGGGACAAAACCGGCAATTGCATCTTCGGCCCGCAAAAGTTTAAGCGTATCCATTCTAACCAATAAGGGCAGGTCAGTTCTACTCTTGACATAATCAGCGTCATAGAGCTTTTCCTGCATAATTATGTTGGCCATTCCAAGTGCGAGCACCGTATCTGTTGCCGGACGAATTATAAGGACTTCATCGGATTTGGAGGCAACAGAAGAATATTCAACCGTTATGCTTATCACCTTAGTTCCTTTTAAACGAGCCTCGGTCAGCCAGTGAGAATCCGGCATCTTTGTCGAGATCCAGTTAATACCCCAGGCCAAAAGCAGCTTTGCGTTTTCAACTGAAAAGAGGTCCCAATCAATTGTCTGTTGACCTGTTACCATTGTATGGCCCGGCGGAAGATCGGTATGGAACGTATAGTTGTCAAAACCCCTGGCACCCATCGCTGTTTTTTCATCGGTACCGCGAACGTGTGAATCCAGCAATGCCATTGCATTTGCAAGACGATACATGCCAAAAACACGTGTTATACCCAACAGCGGCATGCCACCGCGAAATTTCATTGCCTGAGTCCCCGCCCCCGCCATCGTCTCGATTGAATCGGGGTCATAAATACCCTGACTCTCCAATAACGCTTTACCCTTTTCCCCGCTGTAAGTTGTAGCGATATTCGTATATACTTTGGCAGCTATATCAAACGCATCGTCCCAGGAAAGACGAAAAAACGGCTCTTTACCGCGATTTAGGTACTTAGCAGGGGGTTTTCCATTGGGTTCTCTTGGAAAACCGGCGTCAACCCACTTCTTAAAGCCTTCACGTATCATCGGGTATTTGATCCTTCGAGGGCCTTGGATTCTGCGAATCAAAGCCAATCCCTTTTGGCACAACCGTGGCTCCCAACGAGATGAGGCTTGATTACCATAGAGATCTTTGGCCTTTCCGTATCCATAACTCGGCCCTATTCTTGTGATTACATTATTTTTCACATAGGCCTTGAGCAGGCAGTTATGAGTGTCATTCGGGGCACAAAGAAAATGATATGTTGAATCATGCTTGAACTGATTGCGGTAAATTTTTTCCCAATCTTTGGCAGGGTAGAAGTCCAGCGGGTTATCCACGTCTTCAATATACTTAAGAGCCGCGAAAACCGGCTGAGCTGCCGTTAAAGCCAATCCGCCAGCAGCCACTTGAAGGAAATTACGACGTGTCAAATCCCTCTGGTTTTCCTGTTTTAATCCTTTTTCGTGCTTTTTCTCCATAACCATTTGTTCCTTTGAAATGCAGTCTGGAATTCCGACCAGGCTAATAAAAATACCAAGTCTTTTAATAACTAACGGTACTGCCGAATATCGCCCAAATAGCAGCAAACCAAATTGGTCTTACAAGTGTAACCTGATTTACAACAATTGTCAAGGCATTCATTGATTAAGCAACATTTTTTTTGTCATTTTTTTTGTCCTGACGTTTATAGAAACGGCTTGTTGGTTATCATTCAATGAGGCATTTGGTCCCGCGTCTAAAAGCCTCAAATGCCTGCTTGCAGGACAAAATTGCTTACGTAATTGCTTTTTGGGTTTTTGGCAGGGTCAAGAGGAAAGTAGTACCTTTGTTGAGCTCGCTATGGACGCTAATCTTGCCGCCATGCCTTTCGACTATCTGTTTTGCTATGGAAAGGCCTAGTCCCGTTCCGTCTTTTACAGTTTCTCTTGCGTTTGATGCTCGAAAGAACTCGTCGAAAATGTTGCCGATCTCATCGGCGGGGATTCCGATTCCAGTATCGATTATCTCGATGCGGACAATTCCGTCCCCGTCTGAGGCGTGGACCTTTACCGTATTTCCTTTAGGGGTGTACTTAATTGCATTTAACAGGAGGTTTGCGATCAATTCTTCGATGGAGAACTGGTTTCCGGTAATGGTGGTGACATCTGGTGATATTTGCGAAGTGATCTTAATGGATTTTTGTTCGGCATTTCTTTGGACAGAATTTAGAGCCGCTTCGATGGTTTCTTTGAGGGGAAAATCCTTCATGTCCATTTCATGGCTTAATCGCATTTGCGTCAGGCGAAGGAGCGTTTTTACGAACGTGCTTAATTTTTTTGTTCTCCTGTGCGCCCTTGAGATGAAGTTGTCTTGCTCTTCGTTTAGAGGGCCGACCATTTTGTTTACTACGACGTCGAGGCAGCTTTGTATTGCAGCGAGGTGCCCCTTTATGTCGTGGGTTACCCGGGAGACATATTCGTTTTTCAGGCGATCCTGTTCTTTTAGCTTGATGTTTGCCAGGCGGTAGCCTTCTTCGTGTCTTCTTGACTGGACAGCGATGGAACTTGTCATGAACACGACGAGGTAGAGTGTGCTTGCCAGGACGCCGATTTTTCCGAAGACGTAGAAAGCCTCATTGTGTGCATCGTGCTGTATGAATCCGGTGAGGGGATAATGCGGAATTATTCCCTGGTACTCCAGTAAGGCAAGAAGTATCAACAGACCGGTTGCGAGAGTCGCCTGAAGGTAGCTTTCCAATACCGACAGGAGGATGCTGGCAATGATCATGTGGAAGATGAAGTATATGATAAAAGGGTTTTCTGCTCCGCCGGAGAAATGCAGGAAGAGAGATAGAAAGATCAGGTCAAGCGACATCTGAAAGTTTATGATCTTGTTTATGCCGGGGAAATATACGTTCGTTCTTCGGTGGTGGTTTCTGGAGTATCTTAGAAGGAGAAAAGCAGCGATGTTGTAAGCGGCAAGTATTGAGCAGAGTATGTACAGAGACTTTTGCTGTAGAGATACATGGAAAAAAGTGGATGCAAAAAAAACAGCCATAGCTACTCCGACTATGGCTATCCATCTTAGTTTAATAAGCCAGTATGCGTGCCTTACGAGCCTTGTATTTTGCGGTACGGGTTCCATACAAATAATTTATATACTCCAATTTCCAACCAGTGGCCGGTGGAGGTTTATTAGTTTAGTAGTTTTTTTACTTCGTCCAGCAGAACCTGTGGTTCTACCGGTTTGTCGAGGAAGCTGTCGACTGGGAGCCATTCGGAGTCTCCTGCTTCTGATTTGAAGTCGATGCCGGTTTTGTCTTCGACAGCGGTGAGCATAAGAATCGGGATGTCCTTAAATTCGTCATTTTTTTTCAACTCCCTGGCTACTTCAAATCCATCCTGCTGTTTTACCATCATTACGTCGAGGATTATCAGGTCGGGCTTATCTGCCTTTAGCTTTTCCATACCCTCTTCCCTGGTGTTTGCGACTGAAACTGAGTACTGGTTGCTTTGGAGTACAGTCTGAAGAGCACTGGTTAGATCAATATCGTCGTCGATAATGAGAATCTTGGTGTTTTCCATAATATACCTCTAAGAAATAATATAATATAACTATCGGTTTAGTTTATTTAATCCGTCCACTTATAAAACACAAATGGCGATCCGTCAAGAGAAATCAGAAGAAGCGATCAGTCTGCTTCTTCAATTTTTAACGATTCGGCAGGGCAAAGATACGCACAGGCACCACACCCAATACACTTTTTCGACACTTTATTGAAGGGAGTTTGTATAGTCCGGTTTACTCCCCTTCCCGAAAAGCTCTGGGCATACCTCTGGCTAACTTCGGCACATACTCGAACACACAGACCGCAGAGAATACAATTATCTTTCTCCTTTAGCTTGATGCGTGTTTCAGTGATGCCATATTCGGCTGCCAGTTTCTTAACTTTTTCAGCATCCGGACATCTGGCCAGTAAGAGTTCAAAAACGATCTTGCGAGTAGATTTGACTCTGTCGGTATCGGTCTTGACCTCAAGGGCTTCCGTGACCTTGTAAACACATGCGGCCTCGAGACCGGGTCTTCCGCCTGCTACTATTTCCACAAGACAAAGCCTGCATGCCCCATAAGGAGTCAATTCCTTGTGATAGCATAAAGTAGGAATATCTATACCTTCATCCCGTGCTACTTCCAGAATAGTCTTGCCATCTTCAACCTGTAATGCTTTACCATTTATGATACAGTTAACCATAAAAATAGATCCCAAAAAACAATGTTAACTCTGCTGAAAGGAGTCGAAACGATAATGGTCGTCTCCCGTTTTATAATCAAAAATAAACTGCACTGCGGGGTTTGCCGCAATTAAAGTTGTTATAGTTTCCACAATACTTCCCATCGGTTTTGTATCCGGGTGGCTAAGCTTAAAAGTCGCTGTCACCTTTGTACCGGTGCCTTCTTTTGAATCTACCGTCATATTTCCGTCCGCCTGTTGAGCCGCCTGCGCCAGTAACGAAAGCCCCAGCCCGATTTTTTTCCGCCTTTTGTAGTAAAGAAAGGGTCCATCGCTTTCTTTAGGGTTTCCGGGTTCATTCCCTTTCCGTCGTCTTCAATACAAATTGCCAGTTTATCATGGAGTTCATCTTCCAATATCTCTATTACAATCTTCTTTGCACCTGCCCTGATCGCGTTTTCACCTATATCAAGAATGTGCAAAGATAAATCAATCATATATATATCAAATCTTAACTTTCCTGCCCTCAACACCGCGAAAAGCCATCGATAGTTCCGATACTACAGGCTCGCGTAAAACAAATCTCGTAGCGGCCTTGCCGATATCAGACAACAAGTGTGCATCCGAAGACCGAACGATCTGGTAACCATAGTCACTGAAACCTGCAATTTCATCATCTTTACACCTTGACGACAATTCCACTGCATCGAGCGTCATTGCCTCAGGGATCAAACCTAATTGACCGATAATGCTGAACGATTCGCGGTCAATGTGCGAGGCGATTGCCAATCCGCCCAGCGAATGGATCGAGTCAACGACCTCGTTGATGCTGAGAGTAGTCGAGCCGATAAGCAGTCTTTTGCACGAACCGACCACGCTGTCATACTCGTCGGCAATTTGCTGGCTGCCAAAGTAAGTTTCATCATTTTCACCGAGCAGATTATCATAAACTATTCTTTGCATTTCGAACAAAGCATCATCATTATCAAAAAAAGCTAAAATATGCACTTCTTCGCTGGAACATATTTCCATACCGCCAAAAACATGCACGCCATGCTTTTCGCCCGCTTTTTTTGCGGCCGGAACATTTTCCGCCGAATTGTGGTCACAAATGGCCACTGCGTCAAGATTTTGCGACTTTGCTCTCTCGATGATTGCCCCGGGAAGCATCTCGGGCTCTGCACAAGGAGAAAGGCAAGTATGGATATGTAAATCCATCTTAAATTCCTTCAGCATCATCCTTCGTCCCGGAAAGTCCCATGGCATAGAGTTTTCCGCTCAGTCCAAATGCGGGCATCTTGGTTAGCATTATTGTTACATTTTCTTTCTTTGCTTTTTCGAGCGTATCCTCTTGCGGTTCTCTTCCGCCAATCATTACTATCCCAGCTAAACCCTTCATGTCCGCGATGGCGACGATATTTGGGTGGATCTGTAAAGTGATCCACAGGTCGTCTTCCTCGGCATTTGCCAGAACATCACTCAAAAGGTCGCTGACATTAATTTCCTGGGCATTATTCCACCTTTACAGCCGCAAATTTGCAGGCGTCCAAACATTCTCCGCACTTGATACATTTGTCCTGGTCGAGTTTATGAACTTCTTTTTTCACTCCTGATATCGCTTCTGTCGGGCAAACTCTTGCACACGCCGTACATCCGGTGCAATTTTCTGCATCGATAGTAAACGTTATTAAATTCTTACATGACTTTGCCGGGCATCGTTTTTCTTTTATGTGTGCCTCATATTCTTCTCTAAAGTGCTCCAGACTGCTCAGTACCGGATTAGGCAGCGTTTGCCCCAACCCGCACATAGAGGCGCTTTTAACGGCGGAACAAATCTCTTTGAGAAGTTCAAGGTCGCCCTCTTCGCCTTTGCCTTGGCATATCCTTTCCAGGATTTCATACAATGCGGCAGCGCCTTCGCGGCAGGATGAGCATTTTCCGCAGGACTCGTCGCTGGTAAACTCAAGAAAATACTTTGCGATGTCAACAATGCAGGTATCCTCATCCATTACGATCATGCCGCCCGAGCCCATGATTGCCCCGACTTCCTTCAGTTGCTCATAATCAACGGGAAGGTGAAGAAAACTCTCCGGGATGAATCCGCCGGACGGACCGCCGGTTTGGACCGCCTTAAGCTTTTTATCACCTGGTATCCCGCCCCCGATATCATAAACCATCTCACGCAGAGTTATTCCCATGGGAACTTCGACCAAACCGGCGTTATTTACATTACCGGCGAGTGAAAAAACTTTCGTACCCTTACTGGTTTCCGTTCCTATCTCGCTAAACCACTTTGAACCCCAGTTTAATATCATGGGAACATTAGCCCACGTCTCGACGTTATTGATGTTTGTCGGATTGCCCCATACACCGTGCTCTGCCGGGTAGGGTGGTTTTTGACTAGGTTCAGGAGGCAACCCTTCGAGAGAATGTATCAGTGAGGTTTCCTCTCCGCAGACAAAGGCACCGGCACCCTGAAAGACCGTCAAATCAAAACTGAAGTCAAATCCGAGTATGTCCTCGCCCAGCAAACCGTATTCCTTAGCTGCTTCTATGGCTTCTTCGATTCGTTTAATAGCAAGAGGATATTCAATTCTCGCATAAATACACCCCTTAGTTGCGCCCATGGCATAGGCCCCTATACACATCCCTTCGATAATGCAATGAGGGTCGGCCTCTAAAATGCTCCGGTCCATAAAAGCACCGGGGTCACCTTCGTCGGCGTTGCATATCATGTAGCAGGGAACATCCGGTTCCAGTTCTTTTCGCTTTAGTACGAAACTTCGGCAGATGTCCCATTTTTTCCCCGTCGGAAATCCCCCGCCTCCGCGACCTCGCAAACCGGATTTCGTAATTTCCTCGATCACCTCTTCAGGCGTCATGGATGACAGCGCTTTCGCTATCGCTTTGTAACCGTCATTGGCGATATACTCGTCGATGCTTCCAGGATCGATCAAACCGCGGTTGCGAAGCGCGATTAACCGCTGGTCTTTGAAAAACGGAATATCGCTTATCTTAGGGATCGGGAGATCTTCGCCGGTGGGAACATACATCAGGTCTTTTACAGGCCGGCCTTTGAGGAAATGCTCCTCGACAAGGTTGGGTATACTTTCTGTCTTGAGATACTGATAAAAAATACCATCAGGCTGAACCATCAGGATCGGACCCTTTACACAAAGACCGCTGGCACCTGTCTGGACAACCTGAACATCGTCCTGTAGGTCTTTGGCTGCTATCTCAGCTTCCAGCGTGTTCTTTATGTTTAACGCACCGTTGGATATGCAGTTTGTACAAGTGCAGATCATTACGTGCAAACGATGAGCCATTTTAATAACTTTCTTTAAGTCTTATTATTGGTTGAAGCGTAAAAAAAACACTTTACATAATACGTTCGTTGCCGACTGCTAAGGCATATTCCGTAACTATTTTGCCGCCGATAACATGTTTTTCCAAAATCTCTACTGCCTTGTCTGCGTTTAGTTCTACATATTTTACAGGAGGCTTGCCGGCCAATTCGACGGTGACCATCGGTTCTTTGCTGCAGAAACCTGCGCAACTTGATATCGATAAAAGTACATCGTCGAGATTTCGTTTTTCGATTTCACTGACCAAAGCCGACATTACCGCTCTTGCCCCGGCAGCAATGCCGCAGGTTCCCATATGAACGACTACTTTTGCTCTGCCGGCGCCTTCACGCAGGTTGATCACCTTTTTCATACGCTGTGCAATTTTATCCAGATCTTCGGGTCTTAGTTTTGCCATTTTAGTCCCTATCGTGTTTTTCTAAAATACCGCCGATCATGCTGGGATGCAGATAGCCGTAAATTTCCCCATCAACACTCATTACGGGCGATTGCCCACAGCATCCGATACAACTGACAGTTTCGACACTGAATTTCAAATCTTTGGTGACGTCGCTATCCTGCAAATCTAACTTCCGCCGAACTGTATCCAGTATTCTTTGTCCGCCCTTAACATAACATGCAGTTCCCATACAGACCTTGATTATACTTTTGCCTTTAGGCTCGAGACTGAATGCGTTGTAAAAAGTTGCCAATCGGTGGATTTGGCTTACCGGGATCTTTACTTGTTTTGCCGTATACCTCAAAGCAGATTCCGGTAGGTAATTATATTCGCTGCTAAGTCGCTGCATGATGGGAACGGCGGCACTTGCGGAATCTTCGTAATCGTCGATTATCGATGTAATCATATTTTTTTCGTCAGCGGAGAGTTTAACGCTTTGTTTTTCCGGAACAAAGTCTTCATACCCGTCTTTTATGAAATTCCACTGCAGTTTCGGGTCGTAGCTCTTCTTCTCTACAATGCCCCTGACGGTGGTAAGGAAATCAGGGATTAATATCTCCAGGTCTTCCTTCACCTTTACCTGGCAGGCCAGCCGCATCCCGGCAAGCTTTTCTTCACGATCCATGAATATCTCTTCGGTGGGAAGTATCGACCCGCCGCCGCTTGTTACCTGGCACTTGCAGTATCCGCAGCTTGCCTTGCCGCCGCATGAAGAAGTGATCTTAATTCCATGTCCGCTCAGTTCGGTATGAAGAAAACCTCCGCCCTGAACTGCAAATTCCGTTGCTTCGTCTTCCTGGCTTACCGTTATTTTGCACTCGCCGTAATTGACAAGCAAACGGTCCGCGATCGCAAGCAGTATCGTAACTACCAGAAGGATAAGGCTAATTATTAGTACGGGTACAAAACTCATTGTATCTCACAAATTAATTTTATTTAATGTCAACCATTCCGCCGAAGCCCAAAAATGCAAGGGCGATGATGCCGGCGATGATCATGATAATACCGGAACCCTGCAGGCCCTTTGGAACGTTTCCTCTTAGATTAAGTTTTTCGTTAATTGCAGCGACGATCATTATTGCGAGCATCCATCCTACCGCGGAACCGAATGCAAAAACGATCGTGGCGAGGTATGAATAGTCTCTCAGTACCATGAAAACCGATACTGCCAGAACGGTACAGTTTACCGTTATGAGGGGAAGGAAAATTCCGAACGACGACTGAAGCGGAGGGAAGAATCGTTCCATAATCATTTCGACAAGCTGGACAGTTGCGGCAATTACTATGATAAAAACGATGTAGTAAATAAGCACGCTGTTTGTCGGTACAAGAATGAGGTGGTATATTGGCCAGTTTATCGCGGCAGTGAGGGTTACGACGAAAATTACGGCGACGCTCATACCGAAAGCGGTCTTTGTGCTTCTTGATAAAGAAACAAAGGGACACATGCCCAACAGATATGTCAGAGCTATGT
>VRUF01000065.1 GCA_019456245.1 Planctomycetota bacterium
TCATATATAGAAGAAGAGCATCTTCGTGATCTTGTTCAAACTCAGGAGGATAAGGAATGCGAAACCGTGGAACTTCAGGATTCGGATCTTGGCGAAGATATGCTTTCGGCGGAGATATCCGGTCCGGTCGATGCGGATAAGGCACCGGTTATCAGGTTTGTGGATCTGGTGCTCGGTCATGCGGTCAAAAGCAATGCGAGCGATATCCACCTTGAACCGCAGGACAGGTGTGCCATTGTGCGAATGCGTGTTGACGGTCGTCTTCGTGATATGGTTCCTCCATCCTGGAAGATGTATGCAGCGGTTGTAACGAGGGTTAAGATCCTTTCGCAGATGAATATTGCCGAGCGTCGTCTTCCGCAGGACGGTCGTTTTAAGATCAAGGCACCGGGTCGCGATATCGATGTTCGTGTTTCTGTGATCCCTGTGATATACGGTGAAAAAGTTGTGATGCGTATTCTGGACAAGTCATCTATTAATCACGATATCGCGTCGCTGGGATTTGACGAAGGTTCTCTTGAAACGTTCAAGTCAATTCTTAAGCAGCCTCACGGTATCGTTGTCGTAACGGGTCCTACGGGCAGCGGTAAAAGCACGACGCTTTATTCAGCTCTTAACTATCTGAAAGATCCGACAAAGAACATCACCACTGTCGAGGATCCGGTCGAATACCGTATGGCAGGGGTTAACCAGATACAGGTTAAGCCGGAGATAGGCCTTGATTTTGCCGCGTCTCTAAGGGCAATTCTTCGTCAGGATCCGGATATAATCCTTATCGGTGAGATCCGCGACAGAGAGACGGTGGAAATCGCTATCAAGGCGTCGCTTACGGGGCATTTGGTTTTGAGTACCTTCCATACAAACGATGCGCCGAGTACTCTGACTCGATTGAGCTTTATGGGGGTCGACAAGTATCTGCTTGCTTCGACGATAAATCTTGTTGTT
The DNA here is from genome assembly GCA_019456245.1 of Planctomycetota bacterium. GTDB lineage: Bacteria > Planctomycetota > Phycisphaerae > Sedimentisphaerales > Anaerohalosphaeraceae > VRUF01. The sequence goes on from VRUF01000065.1 coordinate 946, forward strand.
GCTCAGCGACTTATTCGACGGATATGCAGTCACTGCAAAGAGGAGGTGAAGCTGGATCGGCAGGTTTTGCAACGGCTTCGAATAGACGAAGAGACTGCCGGGAAAACAATATTTTATCATGGCCGCGGGTGCAACATGTGCGGCGATAGCGGTTATAGCGGGCGAGTGCCAATATTTGAATTTATGGTTATGACTGCTGAGATACGATCGGCAGTGGTGAATAATATGAGCGAATCCGAGATAAGGAAACTGGCGAGAAAAAATGGTCATGGGGGTTTGCTGGAATGTGGGGTAAGGAGGCTTGTGGAAGGTGTTACTACTGCAGAAGAGGTACTTAATACGACTTTTTCCGAAGATATAGAGTGAACATGAGATGACAGGTGAATCCGCAAACGTTTTGTGGGATATAAATAAATTTGTTTAATTTTTTATCCTGAGGGAACAAATGGAAGAACGTGCCTATATCGAAAAGCTGCTTGAGAAACTCTATCGTACTGACGGGGCCAGCGACCTGATCATCACCACTTTTAAGCAGCCGCAGATGCGTGTTTATAATGAACTTGTTTCTGTCGGAGATGAAATGCTTAGTCCGTCGGAAACCGAGAGTATTTGCAAATCTATTCTCAGCGAAGAGCAGCTTACACGCTTTGAAAAAAATCGCGAACTTGATATGTCGCTGTATATCGAGCGGCTTTGCCGTTTTCGGATAAATATGTACTATCAGCGTGGTCATATGGCGATGGCAGTGCGTGTTATTTCGAGCGAAATACCGGGTTTCGAAGAGCTTGGCCTTCCTCCTGTCATAGAATGTTTTGCAAATCTTCCCAGAGGTCTTGTTCTTATAACAGGTCCGGTTGGCAGCGGTAAGAGTACGACGGTTGCGGCGATGATAGATCATATAAATCGTACCAGGCATTGCCATATTGTGTCTATCGAAGATCCGATCGAATTTACACATGAGAACAAGCTTGCTACGGTCGACCAGCGTGAAGTCGGTATCGATACATTGAGCTTTAGCGACGCTCTTCGTTGTGTTTTGCGGCAGTCTATGGATGTTGTTGTTGTCGGTGAGGTTCGCGATCACGCATCTGCGCAGGCGGTGATGACGCTTGCTGAGACGGGGCATCTTACGCTTGCAACGCTTCATACTCGTGGAACGGTTGCATCTGTAAACCGTCTTATCGATATGTTTCCGGAGCAGCAAAGTCAGCAGGTCAGGAGCCAATTATCGGCGTCACTTTCGGGTGTTTTGTGGCAGCAATTATTGCCTGGCCGAGAAGATATCGGCGGATTGGTGCTTGGATGCGAGGTATTGAGGGCGACGAGTGCGATAAGGACAATGATCAAGACCGGAAGGGGCGAGGAGATATACAATGCGATTCAAACCGGTAAGCAGTACCAGATGGTTACCATGGAGCAGGCAGTTAAGGATTTGTCGGCGAAGGGGCTGATATCCGAAGAATATTTTCAGTCTTCTGTTCAGGAAAAAGTGGGAAGTTTTTGCTAAAGATATGTAAGTTATGAAGCATTGTTTTTGGAATGAGGAATAGAACGATGGAGAAATTTGAGTATGTTGCACGTGATCTTTCCGGTGAGCAGCATTCGGGATTCAGTCAGGCAGGCACTAAAGACGATGTTCTGGTCGGACTTCGCAAGCAGGGTCTGATACCTGTTGATGTTCGTATGGTCAATACTGCAAAGAGTAAGAATTCGATGATGGTCAAGCGAAAAAAGATCAAGTCGATCGAATTGGCATCTTTCTGCTGGCAATTGCAGGCGATGCTTGAAGGTGGTATTTCGATAACTTCCGCGATCGAAACAATACGTGAAGATTGCGAGAACCGTTATTTTCAATATATACTTGAAAGGGTTGGCAAAAACCTTGAAGAAGGCGAACCTCTTAGCAGTTCGGTTAAGCCTTTTCCGAAAGTATTTAACAGGATGTTCTGTTCGATGATCCTTGCCGGTGAAACAGGAGGTGCTATGCCTGCGGCGTTTGAAAGGCTTGCCGAATACTATGACGGAAAGGATAAGCTGGCTCGAAAAGTCAAAGGCGCGATCGCCTATCCGGTGTTTGTAGTTGGGTTTGTGATCCTGTTAATTGTTTTCATAATGAGCTTTATTATTCCCCGGTTTAAAAGTCTGTTTGATGATATAGGCGGCGAGCTTCCGCTTATTACCAGGGTGATGATGTTCGGTTATGATACGTTCGTCACTTATTTGCCGTATATATTTCTTGGTTTTTGTGCGGGAATTGCTGGACTTGTCTTCTACAGTAAGACCGACAAGGGTCGTGACTTTTTCAGTAAGTTTGTACTTAAGATCCCATTGATAGGTAATGTATTATCGCAGGCATCCATGGCGATGTTCTGTAAGACTTTTTCTACACTTCTATCTGCCGGAGTCTCCGTTCTCGATACGCTGGAGATCATAGCCTCGATGAACGGTAATACCGTTATCAGTTCTGCGTTTCTACAGACCAGAGAGGCAATAGTTTCCGGTTCAAGCATATCTATTGGGATGAACAAGTCGCCGTTTTTTCCGAAAATGCTTACCAAGATGGTTGAGATCGGCGAAGAGAGCGGATCGCTACCGCCTATTTTGGAAAAGACGAGCAGTTATTATGAACGAAAGGTCGACAGTACTATCGCGACGGTTACCACGGTGCTTGAACCTTTTCTTATTGTAGTAGTCGGCGGGATCGTTCTTGGCGTGGTTTTGGCGTTGTATCTTCCGATCTTTTCACTGTCCGACATAAAGCAGTAAGTTTGAAAGAAAAAAAGAAAATGAGCTAATGTGTGTATGTATTCGAGTCGAAATTATTGTAGCAGGAAAAAAGCATTACCTATTTGGGGGTAGAATAAGTTTGCTGGTTTTAAGTTTCTAAGAAATGTAAAAGTTACCGTATTTGAGTGTAATTAAATTTTATTTGGGGGTAAGAGTCATGTCTAGAAACAAAGCTTTCACACTGATCGAACTGATGGTTGTAATTCTGATCGTATCAATCCTTGCAGCAGTTGCCGTGCCGATAATGCGTGGGAGGATCGATGCGGCAAAATGGTCGGAGGGTAAGGCGATGGCAGGAACACTTGCTACGTCACTGAGGGCTTATGCAGCAGAAAAGGGGGGTAACGGCACGTGGGTTAACCCAACTTTGTCCACACTGGGATTTGCCGCCGCCGATTTGACGGGGACGTATTTTAATTCGGGCTTATATGGCTGGACATCCACATATGACAGTTCTGCCAATCCTGCATTGACGTTTACTATTACAATCAATGCGCCTGGTAGCATTACAGCGCCTACTCAGGTCACTCTTGACCATCTGGGTCAATGGGCAGAACCATAGTAAGTGCTTTTATTGGCATGTGGTTGGGGCCCTTTGTGCTCTAGCCACTGCGTAGAGTTTATTGTTGAAAATATGCCGGTTCATCGAAATTAATTTCAGGTGAATTTGTAGGGCAGGGGAACCGTAATCGAAATATGAAATCGCTGATAAAAAAGCTATTGGATTTTTCCGGCAGAACTTTTGCAGGGTTGGATATTGATGACCGATCCGTAAAGGCGGTGCAGTTGCACAAGGATAATGACGGTTTTTGTGTAACAGCAGCGGGCTGTTTCAATATCAAATCGTTACGTGAAGAGGGTTTTGTCGATGCAGAACAGATCACGGTCGAAGCGATACGAAGATGTGTAGAGATGTCGGAGATTAAAGGCGGACGTGTTGTCTGCGCAGTTGACGGTCCGGATGTTTCGGTAAGGGCCTTTAATCTGCCGCCGATGGGCGAATCTGAAATTGAGAGTGCAATACTGACAGAGGCTGAGCATGTGAGTCCGACTTCCATAGACCAGACTGTTATTGATTATCAGTTACTGGACAATCCTTCCGGCGAGGGCGATGTGTACGGTGTGCTGGTTGCGGCAAGTGTTCAGGCAGTTTGCAGGAAGAACTATCTTGTCACAGAGGCTAACCTGGAAAATGTGCTGATGGATGTCGACAGCATCGCACTGCTAAACTGTTTTAGTATTTTCGGTGATCCAGCCGGCGATGCTACGCTGGCAATCCTCAACGTTACGAATTCATTTGCCAACCTGGTGGTTTTTGCGAAAGATAAAGCTCCTTTCGTTCGTAATATTTCCATCGGTTCATCCGATATTATCGAACAGATTGCTGCAAATATCGGATTTTCATTCGACGAGGTGGAAGATGCGGTTTGCTGCAGCAATGAAGACGGGGTCGAAATCCCTCTTTATATCGATTCTTTAGATGCCGCTGTCGATGTTCTTGCAAGCAAAGTCAGCGAGACGCTTCGATATTATTCCATGCACAACAGCGATGGTGAAATCGCAAAGATATACCTGTGTGGCGAGGGTTCTTTGATAACGGACCTGGATTTGATACTCGGTGAGAAACTACCGTATCCTGTAGAATTGTTCAATCCTTTTGCAAACATTAACTTTTCGTCAAACGTCAGCTTAAGCCACGAATTGCGTCAGCAGGGCAGTTCCATGGTTGTAGCGACAGGATTGGCGTTGAGGTCAAACTGATATGATGTACACATTGGACTTACTTAGAGGTCAGCATTTGCCGAAGAAAGCCAGCTACAGGGTTATCGGGTCCATTGTTGCAGCCTATGCGTTTTTTGTGGTTTTATTTTTTACGGTGCTTAGTACTTATGTTCATGATAAAGGAAGTATCGCAGCGAATAAAGAGCTGCTGGAATCTGTCGAGCAGAAAACAGCCGGGCTGAAATCGCAGGTCGAATCTGCCGAGGTTATCGTTTCGTCAAGTGAAATAACAGTAGCCTCGCTTAAAGAAGTTTCCGATGTTGTTTCGTGGCAGATGCAGTGGTCGGACCTGCTGGTTCTGATGTCCAGTAAGATGCCGAAATCGCTCATTGTCGAGCAAATGAGAGTGAAGGTGCGAGGAGAGAACATAACTGTTGCTAAGAGGAACGAACCAACAAAGAAAGTTTCGGTTTCCAGGCCAAATCGCACTCTTACGATAGATTTGTATGGTTTGGCCAGTCGTGATACCGACAAGTCGATTCGTGATTTTCAGAAAATACTTATCGGGCAAAACAGTTCGCGAGGGACCGTCAAGGACGTTGTAATCGCGGTGCGAGAACCTGATAAGCTTGATGGTTATGATATTATTCGCTATCAGCTTAACCTGACGTTTAACCAGGGCGGATCATAGGGGTTTTATTTTGAAGGACTGTTTTAAGAAAACATCTGTTCGACTGCTTTGCATATGGGGAGGTTTGATGTTTGTCCTTTTGGTGGCGTGTGTTTTTTGTGTTTTACCCACACGAAACCAAGCAAGGCGGCTTGCGTTACGCCTTTCTGATTCCCAGAACGAACTGGATAAGGCGAAGCATTATGCGGACCATGATAATGTTCAGTTTCTGATGAGCAGTGCCAAAGCCAGCCGGGATAGATTGCGGCATTTTGTTACCGAAACAGATATTGCAACCGATTGCGGTTTTATTGTCAGTACTATTGCCGAAGAAATGAAGATATCTGATTTTACGTCCCGTTATTATACCGGCAAAGCTACAGCATCTATTCCAAACTGCGAGCATATTTCAATGACGCAGATGAATTTGTCATGGCGTGGAAGCTTTCCGGAATTTTTGCGTCTTATCAACAGATTAGAGCGTCACAGTCCGGTCATTTTTGTAGACAATTTTAGTTTAATGCCTGTAGATGGCATGTCCGGATCGTATGAGATCGATACTTACCTGTTAATGTTGATACTCGATGTTTCAGAGCAAACTTATGAAAACGAGAAATTGGGAGTTGTTTCAATAGCACAATGAGAACAATAGCGATTACAAATCAAAAGGGAGGTTGCGGTAAGACTACTACCGCGGTTAATCTTGCAGCGGTATTTGCACTAAGAGGTGTGCGTACTCTCATCGTCGATCTCGATCCTCAGGCACATGCGACCATCGCCTTTGGTGTTGACCCTGAACGTATCGTGTCAGGTATATACGATACGCTTGTAAATAAGTCTACACCAATCTCGGATACGATCATTTCGGGCAATCTTAGCGGTCTTGATATTTCACCGGCCAATGGTCTTCTTTCCAGAGCAGAACCTGAGCCGACATTTTGTGTAGGACTGGAATATGTGCTTGGCCAAAGGCTGGCGCAGGTAAAGAACGACTATGACATTTGTATACTTGATTGTTCTCCATCTCTGAGTCTGCTGACTGTTAATGCGCTTACTGCTGCTGACGAGGTGATCATACCTGTTCAGACGCATTATTACGCTTTAGAGGGTTTAAAGCAGCTTCTTAGAACGATCAGTATCGTGACCGCCAGGACCAATCCGCAACTTTGTATTCTTGGCGTTGTGCTTACGCTTGTAGAATCCAGGACGCTTTTGAGCAGGGATATCGAACAGCAGCTCAGGGATTATTTTGGCGATATAATTTTTAAGACAGTCATACATCGGAATGTGACACTTGCCGAGGCTCCGAGCGCAGGCGAATCAGTAATTACCTACAATCCCAAGAGCAGGGGTGCTCTTGAATATATGGGGTTGGCAGAAGAGGTGTTTAAATATGAATCGAAAAGCCGGATTACAAAAGAAAGTCTCGTCAATATTTGACGAGATCGAAGCTCCATCCGAGAGCGTTCAGTCGGTTCTTGCCGGAAGAGCAGATCCTGGCGGGGGGGTAGATTGCGATAAAAGCGAACGAATCATGTCCGGTGGAACATTGTCGGGGTCAACTGCTGCAGTTGTAGTTGAAGACGATGTTGCCGTATCATCACCGGCAGTTTCAGAAAGTGCTAAGTTCTTTAAGTCGATCTTACCTGCTAAACATCAGAGAAACCGCAAACTGTTTGTTCTGACCGCGGTTATTATTCTTTTTTGGACAGGCGTGATTGTTCGGTCATACTTTTCCGGGCCTGCGGAAAAAAATAATGCATCTAAAAGCACAGTATCGGCAAAAGAAATCTCAGATGCCGACTCGAAAGATACAATTGTCGAATGGCTGGTTCCAGAGCAAGTTGGCGACAATATCCGTGACATTGCCGTTTCAGGCGGGAGGGTAGTTTCTTCGGCATCGACAGGCAGCTATGTTGTACGGGGTATTCTTTTAAGCGAGGATAATAACTCGGCGATCATCGGAAACCACATCGTTCATACAGGTGAGCAGATTGGAGGCGCAACGGTTGTCGGCATTACCAAAAAGACGGTTGAGTTCGAAAAAGACGGGAAACGATGGGTGCAAGAAATCGAAAAATAACACCCTTAAGATAATCTAAATTGTGAGTAAATTAAAAATTAACATAAACGAGTTTAACTTAAGAGAGGGGCTTGTCATGATCTCGAAATATCGCATGGCGATTAGGGGTTTGTTTTTGTGGGTTATTATTTTTATTTTGATGCCGAGTGGTTTTTACGTTTTGGCTTCGGATGCTTCCGGTACGGAAAAGTCGCAAGAAGCGTCGTCGAAACGTCAGGCGAAACTAACAGAAATTGAGATGAAGATGACCAAGCGTATCAGTGTTGATTTCCGTGAAACGGATATCGATGATGTTCTAAGGAGTATGGCAGACCAGGCGAATATCGACATAATCAAGAGTCCTAAGGTAGTTGGTGTTGTGTCTGCGACTTTGACAAACGTTCCTCTTGACGAGGCTCTGACGAATATCCTTGCGGCACATGGTTACGGCTATTCGTCTACAGAAAACATGATAATGGTCATGCCCATTGCCGATCTTGAAACCGAAAGCCATAAGAGGTTTAGTCGTGTCTATCGTATCAATTATGCAGATGTAGGCGAACTTTATAAGTCGTTGAAGACGTTTTTATCGCCGGACGGTGAAATCGCATTCAACTATGGAACAAGTAATCTGATGGTGACCGACACAGAGAGCAAGATCGCAGCTATCGATGCGTTCATAGAGGAGGTTGACAGGCGTACTCCTCAGATAATGATCGAGGCTCGTATCTACGATGTTACATCTCTTAACGGTCTGGACCTTGGTTTTATGTGGAATGCTGGTAAAAACACGGATTACTCGCCAGGTGGTATTACCGATGTCGGTGCTAATCCATCCGGAGATATAAATCCGTTCGTAACCGGTGCATTTGAAAGTGGTATTTCCAAAACAGATGGTATCACAGGTGTTCTAAGGCTTGGTTTTCTGGACGACAGCCTCGATATCGACACTTTGTTTAAGGCACAGGAGCAGGAGATCAACGCGCAACTTCTTGCCAGCCCCCGTATTCTGACTTTGGATAACGAAACCGCACTTATTCAGATCATACGTCAAATTCCATATCAGGAAATCACCGAGACATCGGCGGATGGTCAAATCGGTTCGACGGAATTTAGAGATGTCGGTGTAATGCTTGAGGTTACTCCTCATGTTACGAGGGATGGATATGTAAGGATGCATATACGGCCGGAGTTCAGTGTTGTATCCGGCAGTGTGCTTGTTACCGGTCTGGCGGTAAGCAATCCACAACCTGTAGTAGATAGTCGCAGCGCCGATACTGTCACTCTTATCAAGAGCGGCGAGACGGTGGTTATCGGTGGGTTGAGGAAAAAAGAAATTTCCCAGATGATCGACAAGATACCGCTGCTTGGAGATATTCCTTTGCTCGGTTATTTATTCAGATTCGAAGGTGAAGAAGAAATCGACAGCGAACTTCTGGTATTTATTACGCCTTACATTGTGGACGATCCTATTCTTACAAAAGAAGAAAGATCAGGTCTCGAAGCGACCCATGTTATGATGCCTCCTGTGACACCTTTGCTTAGGAGCGAAGAACGTTGCGGCGTTATTGACGAGAGCTATCCCGAACTTGATTTTGCAGAGAGAAATAAAGATCAGGATTAAGAATTTCCTGTGTGCTCAGGGCAGCGCGGGGTTGTGTTTGATTGATGGCCTGCTTTAGGGCCCGTTATTTATTGGACCGGGCCTTATTATTGTGGGTGCGTTTTGGATTTGTGGCCGAATGGAGAGCCAGTCTATTCCCTGGAATTGGGGATCCTCGATTTGCCTTACCTCCTCGTCGCCGCGGTACGGGCACATCGCATCGACCCATGCGATAAGTTTTCGCCGGCTCAGTTCGTCAACCTTTACACCGTGGTGCTTTCCACTCGAAGCAATGTCGATGAGACGGCTTTTGTACGACAGCTTTGTCATTGGCTCCGGCGTTACATAAGCGGCTGGGTCGCGCTGGTCGAACGCCTCGACCAGTATCGTATCGGCGATGCCGAATCCGGGCGGCGGATTATCCGGCGGTTTATAAGCCGAACCCCATGAAGGATTGCCGATCAGCAGTACGTATGGCTCCTTGAAGAGGCCGTTGCCGCGGAAAGTGAGGTCCAACTTGCCGCGCGCCTTTCCATCGCCCTGGTGACACTTGCCGCAGTACTCATCCAGTACCGGTTGAACGAACCGCATATAACTTATCGACTCGGCGCCCCACGGCGGCGGAGTTATTTGGGAGGGATCGCGACGCAGTGCCGTGGCGATGGTCTTTGCAGCGGGGGTTACGCTGTGCATCTCGTGACATCCCAGGCACCCTCTCGTTTCGCCCGGCATTACACCCGAGATCGAACGCATTGTCTGCAGGGCCCGAAACTTATCGTCCAACAACTGAAAATAGAGCCCCTTGCCCGAAGGTGCCTTAAAATGAACAGAACCGTCAGTCTCAATCGGAACCGTTCCGAGTATCCGCTTGACACCCTCGCTCATAACCATTGAAACAACCGGACCCGTCGATGCATACGGACGCTTGTACCAGTAGCTGTACGTCTTGGCGTCCATCGTCAGAATACGAAGATAGCTCGCCTTGCCTCGCATCTTCTCGGGGGCGTTGTGATAAATATTATTGCTGAATATCACACCGTCGGCGGGATCGAGACGCTCTTTCACCGTCGGCCATTTCACATTGTCGGCAATCACAGGAGGCCTCAATCGCGGCCGTATCGGAATCGCATGGAATATATTATGCTCACCTTCGTAGATAAGCTCCTTATTGCCCAATGTATCCATCAAGTACAATACGAACTTGCCCGCACGGTTCGCCGAGGCTAGAAATACTTCCTCACTCAACGGATAAGGAGATTGATAAGCACTGTGCTTTCCGCTGGCGTGATAATTCTCCGACTCAACAGGATCGACGGGGCCGTTGCCGGATTCGGGCCATTCAAGTTCCGCGGTCACTTTTGTAAGGCCGCCGGGGAAGTTGAGACCTTTTCGTGTGTCAACAATTCCGATGGATCCGGAAAACCAGTTATGATGTGCAGAGCCGGTAAACATCACTTTCTTAGTTCCGGGTATTTGACGAGCATCTTTCAGCAGATCTGGCCAGACGCTCTGATTGCCCCAGTATGTCGCGGCGCCTGTTCCATCAGGATTCATCGTCCAAAGCGATTGGGTACGCCAGAGAGGCTTGTCGGTATATTCCCAGCGTGTATAGATCACCCGGCCGTCATTGAGCAGCGAAGGCAGATAATCCGGCTCGATATTGCGAGAGATAATATACATATTGCCGCCGTCAAGATCGCACCGCGTCAACGAAAACGAATTCGTCGGCGGCATGCAGCGGACGTAATTATGCCCTCGAGTCGATGGAAAAAGAATATGCTCGCCATCCGGCAGATAGATAGGATCGACATCGTCGTAGATACCCCAGGTAATCTGTCGTAACCCGGAGCCGTCAATATTTATCTCGTAAAGATGAAAGTTCTTCTCGTTGGCCGGATGAAACGAAAACAGCACCCTTTTTGCATCGAATGACAGGTCCGGCCGCCAGAATGTGCCGTGCAAAGGCTTGACCGGCATCAGTTTTGTCAGATGCCCCGATGGTGACAGACCTTTTAGAGTAAGCAGTCTGCCGCCGGGCACGGCCATATAACCGAGTCGATGACGCGTCTCATGGGCCCATTCCCTTCCCTCCGGAAACGGAATATCAACAAACAACACACTGTCAAAATCGATCACCGGATCGCTGAACATAATACGACGTTTAATCCGGCGAACGGCAAAATACAATTGCTCGTCATTAACCTTTCCGATCTGCCCGGCCAGATCCTTAAGCTCGGACAACTCTTTTGAGAAATCAACCTCGTCCGGATAATTTCGCGCGATCCTGGCGGCGACTTCTCCGGTCCATGCTATCTCCTTCTTTA
>VRUF01000066.1:0-6757 GCA_019456245.1 Planctomycetota bacterium
GAGGCGGCTCAATTGAGTGGCCATACACTTATTTTGATACAATGAAAGCCGCCAGCGGTGGAGGTGGCAGCGGCGGAGGTGGTGATACGCTACTTGGAAATATTGACCTTTAGAACTACTTGCAACTGCAGCAGAAGGTCGTCGTCGGCGGCGGTGGGCTAACTCGAGAGGGCATCGTAAATCTTGTTCTACCTTCTGGAATTGCCGGCGGTGGTGGTGGTGTGATGCTGTTGTCCGACTATCCCTCCCCCTCCAGATTACGAGATGGATATGAATTGGAATTGGCAATGGGCGGCTGGGTCCAAAGGCCGCCCTCTCTCGACCCTAGGCTTGAGGGGGGTAACCGCAGTAGCGGTGGAGGCGGAGGCAGAGGCGACATGTTGTCGTATTTCCAGGATCGAGTTAGTGTTAGTGGCGGCGGTGGCGGCATCGGAAGCGGCGGCATGGTCACTAACTGGTTCCTTAGGGTAGGGACAGGGACATCTACGGGAGGTAGTGGCGGCGGCGACGTGCATAACCTCAGAATAATGCTGGGCAATGGTGACCACAACGGTCAAGTCTCAATTACGGTATCCAGGGCCAGCGGCGGTGGTGTAGGCGGAAGTGCCAGATTTCGTGAATATACGCCAGCTGGATTATTGACTGGATTGGTACGACTGGATGAGTAAAAATAGCCGTTCAGGGTAAGGCCTCATATGAACCAGGCAACACGGCAGCTGGTATCCCAGGCTATGAATGGATTGCCGCAAACTGAATGATTAGCCAGATTAAACTCTGGAGGCAATCCTTGGGTTTACAGCCGGACGATGTTTTCTGGATTGAAAACTGCTCGCAATGATCCCAGCGAGAACGCGGGCTGTACCTACAACATGACTACAACCACAGTACAACCCAAAGCCTAAATATCTCATAAAATCACAAAACGGCAGATCCATAAGATTCGTAATAGCAAAGACTTAAAAATTCTCAGAAAAAGGCGAACGTTTTCAATATCCGATTTTTTGAGGTGAAGGTTTGGCTTTTGGGTGTTATAATGCTCCTATGGTTCGTAAAGCTTCCAAAATTTATTCTGTTAATCAGGTTAATACGCTTGTTAAGGTTGCGCTGGAAGATGGGCTTCCTTCGCGTATGATTGTACGCGGTGAGGTTAGCGGTTGGCGGCCCCATTCGACTGGGCACTGCTATTTTTCGCTTAAGGATAAAGGGGGGATATTGCCTTGTGTGATGTGGAAGAGCAAGGTTAAAGGGGTTAAATTCGCTGTTGAGGACGGGCAAAGCGTGCTTGCGACGGGGTATGTCGATGTTTATACGCCGGGGGGGAAGTATCAATTCTATGCGGATAAGCTCGAAGTTGCCGGGGTTGGTGAGTTGCAGCTTCGGTTCGAGGAGATGGTTAAGCGACTTAAAGGGGAGGGGCTTTTTGCCGATGAGCATAAACAGTCGCTACCGCCCTACCCGATGCGGATCGGTATTGTGACCAGCGGGTCGGGGGCCGCGGTGCGCGATATTGCCGATAGCGTTTACAGCCGGTGGCCTTGCGCGAAACTGTATCTGTATCCGGTTGCGGTGCAGGGTAAAGGGGCAGGGAAGGAAATCGCGAATGCCGTCAACGCGATCAACCGGAGAAATGCGAAGCTTAAGCTTGATGTTATGATCGTTGGACGCGGGGGCGGGTCGATGGAAGATCTTTGGGCGTTTAATGAGGAGGTTGTCGCGCGGGCGATATTTGCTTCGGCGGTTCCGGTGATAAGTGCCGTGGGACATGAGATCGATTTTACTATTGCGGATTTTGTCGCCGATGCGCGGGCTTCTACGCCGACGAAGGCCGGGGTGATCGCGGTGCCGGATGCGGACGAGGTGCTTGAGAGGCTCCATGGAGCGCAGAAACGATTGGAAGGGAACGCGGAGAACAAGGTTGCGATTTGCGGGCATGAGCTTAGGGCGATTTGCGGACATATTGCGTTTAGCCGGCCTGGTATGGTGGTGGTTAACGCGGTGCAGCGGGTTGATGAGGCGGCTGGGCGGTTGAAAAACTGCAAAAAAGAGCTGATTTCGGGGTATTGGGGGCATTTGCGAGGTGCTTATGAGCAGGTGAGGCGGATCGAACCGCATCGGCTTTTGGGAGTGAAAAAGGTGGAGATGGGCAAGGCTGAAAGCGATATGCGGAAGGCAATCGGGGAGGTGCTTGGAAAAAACATGTTGCAAATTACGGCGGTTGAGAATAGATTGGCAGGACTCGATCCGCGAGGTGTGCTGAATCGCGGGTATAGTATTACGATGAATGAAAAGACTGGCAAGGCGATACGGGCAGCGAGCGAAGTTGCTGCCGGCGATGTAGTCGTGACCGAACTTGCAAGCCGGGAGAAACTGCGAAGTAAAATAGTTTGAGGTGTTTGAAATGGCAGAGAAAAAAAATGATGTTAGTAAATTGAAGTTCGAGGAAGCGGTAAACGCTTTGACGGAGATCGTTCGGGGTATCGAAGGCGGTGAGATCGAGCTTGAGGCGAGCCTTGAACAGTATGAGCGCGGGATGGGATTGATCAAACATTGCCGGGGGATACTGGAAAAAGCAGAGAAGCGGATCGAGAAAATATCGGCGGATAATAAGACTCAAGAGAAGGAAGAAGCAGAAGAAGATGCCGAGGACGAGGAAAGCGGCGAACTATTTTAGAATTAATTGCGAGCGTGGCGGAATTGGCAGACGCGCCAGGTTTAGGTCCTGGTGTCCTTCGGGATGTGTAGGTTCGACTCCTATCGCTCGTATCTTTATTTAAAGCTCAATATTGAGGTTTTTAGCCTTGTGTTGAGCTTTTTTTATGTCCTAAAATAAGTCTAATGTGAAAATTTATGTGAAAAAATTGTGTGGTTTTTAATTCTTGAATTGGTTTTGGGGTGAAAGCAGATGATGAAGAAGGGCTGTGAATTTTTGGTTCACAGCCCTGTGATTTGGTTTTCTATAAAACAGGGGCTTCGCTCAGGACAAAGGATAAAAGTAAAAAGCGCAAAGGGTAACGGAAAATCCAGACTGGGGGAGACTCAACGACAAACCCGAAAACCTACGTTGTTGTAGGTGTTTCGCGGGTAGTAGTCCCTGCCCGAGACAGTACAGTCGTGGTCGTTGGCGCTCCAGCTGCCGCCGCGAACAACGTGATATCTACCGGAATAGATACTATCCGTCCACTCCCACGCATTCCCTGCCATGTCGCACATCCCATAATCATGTATCGACCCATATGCTCCAACAGTAGTTGTACCGTACGGGTGTGTTGACCCAGTATAGTTAGCAAGGCTATTATTTATGGCCCCGGGGCCATGAGCATAGGTATAGCTGCCATCATAATCAGCTGCCGCCTGCCATTGCCATTCGGTAGGAAGTCGATACCCATAATAACTGGCAAAAGCTGCTGAGCCATACCAACTAACGTAAGTAACGGGGTGGTTATTAAAACCGCTATCAACGGTGAACGAACTGCCGTTATAGTTTATCCTTGCCGCTCCGCCCTTGGTGGCTTCATTGAAAGTATAACCCGAACCGGCAAGATTGTAAAATACCTGTCCGACAAAATCTGCTCTACTATTAGAGCCGTCTGCACCATAAACTTTGTCATCAACGCCAACGGTAATATCACTGGAATCTAATGCTGCGTTGAGAAACTGGCAATATTGAGCATTTGTCGTTTCGTATTTGCTCATTTCTCCGGTAAAACCTCCATGACTAATAGGATTGCCATCACCATCCTTCATTCCGGCATCAGAATCATTAATAGATACCCAAACTAAGTCGATAGCATCACTCCCATCACAATTCTGGTCAATGCCATCGCCGAGAATTTCCGGTGCTCCCGGATAAATAGTAGGGTCGTTATCATTGCAATCAGCAATTACATCAAAACCGTCTCCATCTATATCAAGGGGGATACTTTGATTGGCATCAGTAACAAGTTCGATGTGGCGAATCTCAGCATTTGCAAAAACAGCGGTACATAGAATTGTTAAAACAAATAATAGCTTTACTAAACCCTTCATTTTACACCTCCTATTTGAGTAGCATTTACACCTCAAGCCAGTACTTAAAGAAGTAAATCATGTCGCTCAGGTTTAACTGCTGGTAATTTACCCCCAATAGTAGCAATTTCAGCCAAGTTAGGAGGCAATTGCTGCGGCTTTGCGTTCACGCTCTCTTACCTTACGATGGGCATTGGCCGCACGCGTTTTTAGTTGTTTTGCTAATCTTTTATTAATGTTATCTCTACGTCGTCCCATGAAAATTTCCTTTCAGTATTTTTATCAAACCTGTCACGCTGTGCCAGATTTCATAGCAAATAAAGCATTTTCAGTATTACAGCCTGCCTATAATACATATCCTCGAATTTTAAGCACCAGACAGGGCAAAAGCAATGAATTTTTTGGGGAAATCGAATATGAACTGACATTTCCAATTTACACTCTTAAACAACATAATTCCTTCGTACCAGGCATAAACTTATGCGGCCATAACTAAAATTCAAAATAGGGACAATAAGGTTTTAGTTTGTTTTTTTAGACCGAAAAGAGGATATTCTATTAATTACCCTTTAATTTTTTTACTTGCTTAAAATCTGCTTTAGCGAGTCTTCTACGTACACATGTCCGCTAAATGCTTTAGTAAATTCTTATCTATGTGTAAGGCTCGTGGCGGCTTATTTAGTTCATCGGGCGTATAATCGGAGAGAATTTTCAAGCGAATATTGGCGAAAAGCTGAAAATCGTGTTTGATAAGTGGTATTTTTTTGGGATTTCTGGTATTTTTATACTAGGGGTTCGTGACAGTATTGTAATTATTTCAATTAGGAACTCAATATGAGGCGTTTAACTCTGGCGGTTTTGATAGTAATTCTAGGCGGCTGTTCAACTCGAACGGTCTCTAACTCACCACGTACGGCAATCGAGCAGATGCTGCTTTCTACAGCTGTGGACGCGGCACTTGAAAAGTTTGAGCTGCCTGAGGCCAAGGGCAAAAAAGTGTACCTCGACGTTACAAATCTCAGCGGTCCGGACTCTGCTTATATGAAGGTTGCGGTACGCGGACGTTTCGCTGAAATTGGAGCAATTTTGACCAACACTTCCGACGATGCCGACTTAACCGCCGAAGTAGCATGCGGCTGTCTTGGCACGGAGTACAAAAGCTTCATTTTGGGCCTGCCATCTATTCCGGTTCCGGGCTCGGTCGTTCCGATGCCGGAAGCTGCGATATTGAAGAATGTCGAACAGACCGGGATTATGAAGTTTCTTATTTTTGTCCACGCACGAGGGAAATTCGTAGCCCTTGACCAGTACTATGCCAAGAGCGACCGTGAAGAAAGTTTCTTCCTTTGGTTCCGCTCGCAACGGAAAGATAACATCCGCGAAAGCTGGGAAAAATCCGAGGCGAAAATAATGCAAAAAAACAGCAAATAAACGAGAAATTTCAATCGCAATTAGAATAAACGGAGGTTTTTGGTTTGAACGATATTGAGAGTTTTGAGAAACTTGTTCATGCGGGTTATCCTTGTGTTTCTATTGTCACTCATGAGGAAGGTGATGCGATCGAGATAGTTCGTCAGGCATCTATGGAGCTTAAACGCGGATTGCAGATTTGGTCCGCTGGGTATGGGGTTCGTGACGGTTTGCTTCCTGATACCGGGGCTGAGAAAGATACGAGTACCGGGGCCGGGGGACTTGCACATTTTGCAAATGTGACCGAGAAGAGTATATTTATCGCGCTTGATGTTATGGAGCATGTCAAGAGCGGGCTTGGGTTGCGTGTGCTTCGCGATGCGATCAAGGCAATGGAGAGAAACGGGAATATGCTGGTGCTTATCGACGGTAAGGATGATTATCCGCCAGTGATAAAGTCTTATGCCAAGGAGTTCGAGATATCGCCTCCGGACGCCAAAGAGCTTGACGAACTGGTAAAATATACGCTTCGCAATATTCACCGGAAAGATCCCATCGAGATCGGAATTACACGGCGCGGGATGGATGCGATCGTGCGAAATTTGCGAGGGTTGAGCAGGCGGCAGGCGAAACAGCTTATTCGCGATGCCGTTGCCGAGGACAAGCGGTTTGACGACGACGATGTGAACCTTGTGATGGCTGGTAAACGGCGTATGGTACAGGGCGACGGGCTGCTGCAATTTATCCAGACTCCACTTGATCTTGAAGAGATCGGAGGGATGAATAATCTTAAGGCATGGCTGAATAAACGAACGAAAGCATTCAGCAAGGACGCCGTTGAGTTCGGACTTGAAGCGCCGAAGGGAGTTTTGATGCTTGGCGTTCAGGGTGGCGGCAAAAGTCTTTGCGCAAAAGCTGTAGCAACTGCGTGGCATCAGCCGCTGCTGCGACTGGATGTGGGGGCGCTTTATAACAGCTATATCGGGGAATCTGAGCGGAATCTGCGAAAGGCACTTCGACAGACGGAGTTTATGTCGCCGGTGATACTTTGGATCGACGAGATTGAAAAGGCGTTCGCGTCGGCCGCTTCGCAAAGTAGTGACGGGGGATTGAGCAAACGCATGTTCGGAACGCTGCTTACGTGGATGCAGGATCATAAGGAGCCGGTGTTCGTTATCGCCACGGCGAATGACATCGAGGCATTGCCGCCGGAGCTTTTGCGAAAAGGACGGTTCGACGAGATATTTTTCATTGGTTTGCCGAAGACAAAGGCGCGGCGAAAAATTTTCGAGATACACCTTAAAAAACGTAAGCGGGATGTGACGAAATTCGATCTTGATAA
>VRUF01000066.1:6767-12091 GCA_019456245.1 Planctomycetota bacterium
GCGGGGCCGAGATCGAGCAGGCTGTTATCTCTGCGCTGCATGATGCTTATTCTGACAAAGTGGATATGACGACTGAGATGATACTTGGAGTTTTGAAGACTTCACCGCCAATATCGGTGACAATGCGTGAAAAAGTTGAGGAACTTTATGCATGGGCCGAGGGGAGATGTGTTCCAGCGGATTAGGCGGTTTGCAGGGGTATTGAGGGGGATTTTGCGAAAGTCGGGGCGGCTTTGTCTGGCGTAAATGCATGTGATGATTGACGTTATGTGTGGGGGCAGGTATAATTATACCCTTAAGGATATGTCTCGCAGGAATATGATTTTTTTTGGCAACAACTATGAATAGAGGGTTATCGGAAAAACGGTCTTGGGTTTTTATTGCGGTGCTGTTTGGAACTGTAAATATAGCCATGGGATGCGCGGTTCCTGTTTTTCGTTATGCGCTTGAGCGATGGGAAAGCGACCCTTATATCGTTACAGTAAATCGCGGGGAGAATTCGTCTGAGGCGATCGGTCAAGCTTGCGAATTGCTGGACAATTTTTCATCGTGGGACAATGACGATCCTGCGAATTTGGTGATGCACGAGTATAAGTCAACAGATAAAGTTAAGCTTGCCGCGGGACAGATGTCTGTGCACTTTCCGTATTCTTCACAAATCGAAAAGCCTATATTGATCGATAAGATCAGCGAAAAAGCAGTGAAGGAAATTGTGGATTCACCGATGCGGTCGGAAATTGCAAAACGGCTTGTCGGCGCCGATTCTGCGGTGTGGGTGTTCCTTGAAAGCTCGGATGCGAAGAAGAATAAGGCTGCGTTTGAACTGGTTGAAAAAAAGCTTAAGGAACTTGAAGAAAATCTGATGCTTCCGGATGACGAACTTGCCGCCGAGAGCGGCATGGTAATCGCCGAGGAAAATGAGGATGTGGTAAGGATATCTTTTTCGATGTTGAAGCTTGCCAGAAATAACAAGGATGAGAAGTTTTTGATCGATCTTCTGCTGGACAGCGAAGGTGATCTGCGTAAATATGACGATGAGCCTTTGGTGTTTCCGGTGTTTGGCCGGGGAATCGTGTTGTTTGCATTGGTTGGAGACGGGATAAGCGAGGAAAATATCGAAGAGTCATGTTTGTTTCTTACGGGGCCGTGTTCGTGCCAGGTTAAGGCGCTTAACCCGGGGCTGGATATGCTGATCAAGTTTAACTGGGATAATGCTTTGATGGAATCGCTTATTGTCGAGGAGTTTGAAATGCCTGAGCTTGAGGGGTTGGGGTTGGACGAGGTGGTTGAGGCAGCAGTGGATGTAGAAGTTGTGACGGAGGAGGCAAGTGATAACCGGCTTTTGCGGAATGTGCTGGGTTTACTGGTAATATTGGCGTTAATCGTTGGCGGTGGAACGTGGGCCCTGAGGGAACGCAAGCAGTAATGTTTGTGGGAGTGTAAAAATGAACATCAGACGATTGGTTTTTAAAGAAATAGCTTACCGGAAGGTGAATTTTGCGCTTTCGGTGGTTTGCGTTGCTGTTGCAGTCGCCAGCGTTGTTGGGGCGATGGTTGTTTTGAAGGGTCATGATGTTCGGACAGGGGAAATACTTGCGGCCAAGGGGGCGGAAACAGAAAAGCAGATGAAGGCGCTTGACGGAGATGTTGCCAGGTCGATGCTTAAGCTTGGGTTTAATGTTGTGGTTTTGCCTAAGGATCAGAACCTTGGTGACTGGTATGCGGACGATTTTGGCGCGAAGTATATGCCGGAGGAATATGTGGAGCGGCTTGCAAATTCGAAGATCATGACAGTGCGGCATTTGCTTCCGAGTTTGCAGCAGAAGCTTGTATGGCCGGAAACTAAACGGACGATCATTCTTATAGGTACGCGGGGTGAAGTGCCTAATATTCATAAATCGGCGAAGAAGCCGCTGATCGAGCCAGTTGCATGGGGGACGATAGTTGTTGGGTATGAACTTCATCAGAGCCTTGAGCTTAAAGCAGATGAGACGGTGACGCTTTTGGGGCGGGAGTTTACGATTGCAAAGTGTCATGGGGAGCGCGGCAATAAGGACGATATAACTTTGTGGATCCATCTTGGCCAGGCACAGGAGATGCTCGATAAGGAAGGTAAAATCAGCGCGATACTGGCGCTGGAGTGTGCGTGCGCGTGGGCCGATATCGCAAAAGTGCGTCAAGAGATATGCGGGCTGCTGCCTGAGACGCAGGTTGTTGAGAAGGGTTCGCAGGCGATCGCACGTGCTGAGACAAGAAAACGGGTTGCAGAAGAAGCAACGGCAGCGATGGAACGTGAAAAACAATTTCGCGGGAATTTGAAACGCGGTCGTGAGAATTTTGCTTCCGTGCTTGTTTGTGTTGTTATCGCAGCGTGTGCTTTTATAGTCGGAGCACTTGCTTACGGAAATGTTCGGAGCAGGAGATGGGAAGTCGGGGTGCTGCGTTCTATGGGATATCGGTCGAAACAGATACTTGGATTGTTCCTTTCCAAGGCGGCTTTGACGGGAGTTTTGGGAGGGCTTGGAGGTATTGTAATCGGGATCGCAAGCGGGGTTGCAGGGTTTGGTTACCTTGAAGGTAATGGAGGTGAAACGATCGGGGTGAGCGAACTTTTTGCCGGTTCTTATGAATCGTGGATGATTCTTTTTGTTTCTATCATTGTGATAACACCTGTGTTCAGTGCCGTTGCCAGCTGGATACCGTCGGTTGCGGCGGTAAGGCAGGATCCTGCTGATATACTTTGCACGGAGGGTGTTTGATGCTCGAAGTAACTAATATAAGCAAACGATTTGTTAAGGACGGGATAATCATCCATGCTCTTTGCGGTGTGGATATTACCGTCGGCAGCGGTGAGTTCGTGGTGGTATCCGGTGCCAGCGGAAGCGGTAAGACAACTTTGTTGCTTGGGGCGTCAGGTTTGATGCGGCCTGACGGGGGTGAAGTTGTTATAGACGGGCAGCGGCCGTACGAATTGGCAGACAATGCTCGGAGCGGGCTGCTTGCGTCTAAGACGGGATTTGTTTTTCAGCAGTTTCATCTTATCCCATACCTTAATGTTATCGATAATGTTCTTGTTCGGTCAGGTGCAGCAGGGAGCAGGTTTCGGCGAGGAAGAGGGGAGGAATTGATCGGGAAATTCGGATTGAGCGAACGGGTGAAACATTATCCGGCCCAGCTTAGTACGGGGGAAAAGCAGCGGGTTGCTCTTGCCCGGGCGTTGTATAATGAACCAAAGCTGATACTTGCCGATGAACCTACTGGTAATCTTGATGACGAAAACAGCCGAATCGTTCTTGGATATCTGTCTGAGTTTGCCGAAAACGGTGGAGCAGTGCTGGTAGTAAGTCACGATAGCAAGGTTTCTGAATTTGCCGGCAGGTGCATTGAACTTGAATGCGGAAAAATTGTAGGGGAAAAAGTGGTTTAGAACCCCCTACCGTTTACGTTTTCGGGCAAGGATAAACACGATGATCGCAGTGATTATCACTATTACCAGAACTTCCTGCGGGCCAACCAACAGTGCCAACATTGACAATTTTCTCCAGAATCAATACCACCGGGCAAAACGACTTATCTTGCCGTCTGGCTTTTCATCCAGCTTTTTATTGCATCTTCGCTGGGATTTGTTTGCTTCTTCTTCGTTAACGAAGTGAGATTATCGTTTGTGAGAGCGAGTTTGTCAACCATTTTGTGTGTTTGCCACATTCCATCCGGTTTTACCTGCAGGACGCCGGCATCTCGATAGAAATCGAGCATCGCAACGGTGTAGTCGACGAGTGCGGCAGTTGCTATATTTTTTGCATTGAAGAAGTCTTTCTGTGCATCGAGGACATCTCGTGTATTTGCACGATTGTACTGTATTAGGAGCGAAGTGCTTTTGAATCGCTCGTCAGCGAGTTTGAGGCTTTCCTGCTGGAGGCGGTATATCTCGGCAGCGTTTGTGAGGTCGCGGTGTGTCTGCCTGATGGCGTGTTTGATATTGTCGGCTGCCTGGGCGTGGTTGCGTTTTTGCCGATCGAGAACTATGAGAGCTTTGCGGTATTGATTGCGTTCTGCTTTTCGGTCGACGGGAAGGTCAAGTTCAAGACCCAGGTCTATTGCACTGTCTTTGGTTTTTACCGAAGAAAGGCCTGTCTTGGTTTGGCCTGCAACAACGAGATTAAGTTCGGCTCTTAGAAGATCTTTTGCGACAATGATTTTTCGTTCGGCGTCTTTTATGGCGTCTGCGGTATTCATCAGATCGAGGCGGCTGGTCATAGCGGTCTGTATTGCCTGATCGGCGGAGAAGGAAGGCGACGAAAGTGTTTTATTTGCAAGGATGTCAAGCTCGTTAAGATCGAGTTTGAAATTATCTGTTGGCGCAATACTCATCGCGATTTTGAAATCGTCGAGCATCTGCTGGTACAGTTTTTCTTGTTCGATGGAGATGTCCCATGCCTGCAGCCTGTCCTGGTGGGCCTGCTCGAGTTCGTATTTGGGGAGACGGCCGTTGCTTACGAATTTCTCCATTTGGACATAGGTTCGGTTGAGTGTGTCGTAGTTTAAGCGAGCATTTTCAGCAAGGTCATGCTGCTGGAGCACGCGGTAATACTTGGCGATGATCGAGACAACGAATTCCTTTCGGAATCTGCTGAATGTTCTAATCTGGTATAGAGTGTCCCGCTGGGCCTGTGTGAGGTTTTCCAGGACGATATTGCGGGAGCTTCCGCGCAGAAAAGGTTTTTTTACCGTAGCCGACAATAATGTAGTAAATCCGCTACGGAAGTCTCCGGACAGGATGTCTACCCATGCGAATGCGACAGAGGTGCTTATCTGCGTTCCTGTTTCCAGGAGTTGGCTAAACCCATAAGTAGCCTCTCTTGAGAAGCCTTCGATATCGCGTGTGTTGTCTTTTTCGAAACCAAGGCGAGTTCTGGCGAAAGGGTTTGGATGGTAGGCATGCCGTATAAGTGTTAGATCGAGAGCCTTGACGTACAGGTTCTCCTTCTGCGTCTGGTATTGCCTGTTATGTTCGATGGCAAAGGCAACGGCATCGGTAAGCGTAAGCACTCCGGATGGTGGGAGTTGGTCTTCAATACTGACAGAGAGGTCGCTTTTGTATGCATCGATGTCATAGTCGACCTTTTCGATACCGGTTTGCTTCCATGTAGAATCTATTGCCTGGTATGTTTCTTCGTCTGCGAGCTTCTTGTAGTCTTTCGTTGATTGCGAGCATCCTGTGAGGATAAGGACCGTCGCAATTATGCAAAAGTACGCAGACACGCAGCGTCTGGAAGAGGTTAGATTTGCAATCCCTGCGCGATGTTTTGTTCTGTAGTACACCA
>VRUF01000340.1:0-602 GCA_019456245.1 Planctomycetota bacterium
TATTGTCGAGGATGACGTAGACCCATTTGATATTGGCCAAGTGCTCCATGCCGTGGTGAGTAAATGTCACCCTCATAGAGGGATAGTTAGACTAGAACATGTTACTGGATTTGCCCTACTCCCCTGGTCAAGTCGTTACGAGTAAAAATATCTACTGGGAGCAAAAGCTTATTTTGACTGCACATGACCCCCGGACTGGGATCCATCGGAGATTCCAAAGAGGTGTTCATTTGTAGGCTTTGGTGTACATGGGGTGAGCAAATATTTCGCTGACCACTCTCTCTTCGAGCCGGGCGACTCGATGTTGATTATGAACCTGGATAAATGGAACCAGCTCCCCAAGCATTTGCAAGACTTGATGAAGCAGGTCATGATTGACAACGAACCGGACCTGATAGCTCACTATGACAGGATTATAGCGGAATCTCGTCAGGTAGCAATAGACGCCGGAGTAGAACCCGTCTCGTTCTCACCAGCAGATGCTAAATGGTTTCGTGATACAGCCTATGACGCCGGTTGGGAAGACATGGAGTCTAAAGTTGGCACAGAAACTTAACCTTGTTTTTGAGGGCGTCCTCAAAGTTCTGGTCTTTTTGGCGGCT
>VRUF01000340.1:612-2051 GCA_019456245.1 Planctomycetota bacterium
CCTATGACTCCGGTTGGGAAGACATGGAGAGATTGGTTGGTGCAGAGGAGACGGCTAAGATAAAGTTATTGTTGGGCAAGTAGTCTGAATAACTCCGCTGTCCCAACTGCCTTGGTCAAGGTTTGGACACCCCAGCTGCTTCGTCTTTAGCACCGAGCAGCTGGGGTAGGTTTGATATATGCTGCTCAGTACGAAATGGTGGCTGCATTACACTATATGTCCCGCATGAGACTGAAGTGACACGGAGGAGCTAAACTTGGCACGGAAACTTAACCTTGTCTTTGGGGGCACCATCAAATTTCTAGCCTTTTTAGCCGGTGTCCTTCTCATTTTTATGATGTTCTCTGTATCTCTAGAGGTTGTCCTGAGATACTTCTTTGACCGTCCCATGATGGGGTTGCTGGAAGTCATACAGGTTATACTGCTCTATATTACCTTCCTCGGCGTCGCCTGGGTATTGAAACTGGAAGGGCATGCCAAAATGGATCTGGTGCTTAATTTACTAAATCCAAGAGCCCAGAGCCTGCTCAATACTATTACGTCAAGCATATGCGCCATGATATGCCTTGTCATTACCTGGTATGGTGCATTGGTTACCTGGGAGCATTTGCAGAAGGGCTTGTATCTCGTCGGCGTCCTTGACATTCCTTCCGGTCTTCGCCTAATGATTATTCCTGTGGGTACTTTGCTGCTCTTTATCCAGTTCCTGAGAAGGACTTATGGCTATCTACGGGTCTGGAGAGCATCATAATATCAACCGAACATAGTATAGGGTGAATCCGGAAGTTGTATCTATTGAGGTAAAACGTAGTGGAATGGTATTTGATACTCTTGCTTCTCTTTGGTGGCCTCATAATATTGATGATGTCAGGAATGCCAGTAGCCTTTTGCTTCATGCTCGTGAATATTATAGGGGTATTTTTGCTTTGGGGGGGTGGAGTAGGTTTAGAGCAACTTATCCTTAGCCTAGGTGATTCTATAGCGATCTTTACACTGGTACCCGTCCCCCTTTTTATTCTCATGGGTGAAGTAATGTTCCAGTCTGGAATAGCCATCAACATGATAGACGCCCTAAATAAATGGCTGGGGCGTATACCTGGCAGGTTGAGCTTGCTAGCAGTGGGTGCAGGAACCGTATTTTCAACCATGAGTGGTGCTAGCATGGCCAGTGTAGCCGTACTGGGATCTACACTAGTGCCAGAGATGGAGAAGCGTGGCTACAAAAAGGCCATGAGCCTGGGACCTATCCTGGGCAGCGGTGGCCTGGCCATAATGATTCCTCCGAGTGTGCTGGCTGTCCTTGTAGGTGCCATAGGCCGGATACCGATTGGCAAGATTTTGATTGCCATTATCCTTCCTGGCCTGCTGATGGCTGCCCTTTATGCCACCTATATCATCCTCAGATGCCGGCTCCAACCCTCTCTCGCACCTTCCTACGA
>VRUF01000341.1 GCA_019456245.1 Planctomycetota bacterium
ATTCTTGGATTTGGTGCGTTGATCGCAAACAAGAGAAAAGCTGTATCTGGAAATGTTAACTGGATACTTGTCACAAGTGTGATGAAGGCGAGGGCAAGGGGGCTATATCATCTGGTTCCTGCCGATAAGCCGACAAGGCTTGATTGCCTTATGGATGCATGTGCAAAATGCTGCAATTCCATTGGTACCCCAGTCGTTACTCAAAAAGAGGCCGATACTATCGGCGCTGATTCGATCATGAAAGGCAAGGACTCAATGTTCCTGAAGTCTCAAGGATGTGTTTGTTCGTTTCTGAAAGACGGATTTTGTTCGATCTATGCGATAAGGCCGAAAGGCTGCCGGGAATACCCTTGGTATAACATAAAAGGAAAACTTTATTATGATAAAGGTTGTCCGGGTGTAAAATATGATATTGATGAAAGACCTGACGTTAGTGAAATTCAGCCTATTGAGAATTTTTTCCCGCAAACACCTAAGCTTGTTGTCTGGATAATAAAGAAAATGTGTATTTCATCTAATAAAAAAAGTCCTTGTAAAACATCATCTAATACATGATAAAAATCTAAATATATAGTTCAGGAGTCAGTGATGAAAACCAAACCTATGGTCATGCTGCTTACTATGCTTGCTGGCTGGATGAATCGACAGCAGCAGGAAATTATTGATTATGTAATCGCAGAAAACGAGATATTCAGGGACGAGTTGCAAAAGGCAACCGGTAAGAAGCGTATTATACTGAACGATAAACAGCGTCGCCGATTGGCAATACTTGGCAAGAGGCTCGGCAGGGGGGTGCTGTCTAAGGTCTGCCGTGCTTTCTCTCCTGATACGATAATGTTGTGGCACCGCAAGCTTGTTGCCCACAAATACGACGGATCAAAGAACCGCGGCAAGGGCGGTCGTCCCCGCATCTCGGATTATCTCAAACAGCTTATCATTAAGATGGCTAAAAATAACAAGCATCTTGGTTGTCGTAAGCTGCATGGCTTTTTAAAGTATCTGGGGTTTACAGTCTCTGCTACCACTATAAGCAGGGTACTCCGGGAACATGGCATTGATCCTTGCGATGACCGTCCTGAGCGTACTACCTGGAATGAGTTCATCAAGGCTCACTGGGATTCACTCTGTGCCATCGACTTCTTCCATAAGGACATTTGGACAACTCATGGCCTTGTCCGGTATATGGTCCTTGTCGTGATCGACTACAAAACCCGTAAGGTTCAGATTGCAGGCATTATCCCTCAAGCCAATGGTGAATGGATGAAGCAAATGGCGAGAAACCTTACTGATCCGATAGACGGATTTCTTAAAGGTAAGAAGTACCTGATCCATGATTGGGATTCTTTATTCACCAAGGATTTCAGGGACATTCTCAGGGCAGGGGGGGTAAAGTGTGTAAAGACTACCGTAGCATGTCCTAATATGAATCCCTTCGTTGAGCGGTTCGTCAGGAGCATAAAGCATGAGTGTCTCAACAAGATGCTCATATTTGGCGAATCTCACCTGCGATATGTGGTTAATGAGTATATGGAGCATTACCACACAGAGCGACCACATCAGGGTATAGGCAATAATATCATAGAACCCCAGCCACCCACACAGTCCAAAGATGGTGAGATCGTCTGTCATGAGCGGCTTGGCGGCTTACTGAAGTCATACAGGAGGGCTGCATAGTCAATATGATTACAACTGGTTAAGGAGCAAAAACACGGCAGAAGGTCTATACTGACGAGGGATATTCTATGTTGGCAGAGATTACAGGTATCACTCAGGTTATATTATTCCTTCTTTGGACGTGCAGAGAAGGAACTTTAGCGGGTGAGATGAGTATTGGTACACTTCTAGAACGGAGAATAGAAGTAGTTGGCAGGGTGGTTTGGGTAGTAAATATTTTTAAGGGCTCAGAATTGAAATACAGAGCATACAGGATAGCAATGTTATTTGGTATTATGGATTACATGAACCATAGGCGCGCACCAAAAGCGCGCACCAACGACCTTTGGTTGGCCTTTAGACGCACTTGGGACGCACTATAGACGGCG
>VRUF01000067.1 GCA_019456245.1 Planctomycetota bacterium
TGGTTACACGTACCAATTCGTTTCTTTGGGAATGGGTGTTGAGGTCTATCTGGCAGCCTACGCCACAGTAGACGCATGTTGTTGTTGTCTTGTCGAGGGTGAAGCACTGGCCCTTGCCCTTTGCGTATCTTTCGTAGAGTGCTCCGGTGGGGCATGTTGAGATACACTGGCCGCAGAGTTCGCAGGTGGAATCGTTTAGCGGGATGTCAAAGGCGGTTGTGACTTCTACGTCGCCTGCTCGTTCTTTGAATGTGAGGGCAGTGTCCATCTGGACTTCATCGCATATTCGGATGCATCGACCGCATTTTATGCACTTGTCGAGGTCGTATTCTATCGCGGCATTGCCGTCGGTGTAGTTTGGTTTTTTTTGTCCGGAGGCGCGGTTTGTGAAGAATTTGTCGTCGAGCTGGTATTCGTATCCGTATAGCTGGAGTTTGCACCGGCCGTTTTCGTCGCAGGTTGTGCAGACTCCCCTGTGCTCGTAGAACAGCAGTTCGAGAACGGTTTTGCGGAGGTCCCGGAGGAGGTCGGTATCAGTTTCGACGACCATGCCTTCTGCTATTTCGAAAGTGCATGCGGTTACGGGGGCTCGCTGGCCTTTGACCTCTACGAGGCACAGTCTGCATGAGCCGGTCGGGACGAGTCTCGGGTCGTGACAAAGATTTGGTATTTCGATACCGTTGGCAGCGGCGGCGTGGAGTATTGTATCGCCCTGCTTTGCGGAAATCTGCTGATCGTTAATGGTTAAGTTTATTTGCGACATAAATTTCGTTCCGTATTATCTCTTTATGGCCTTGAACTTACAGGCTGTGAAGCATTGGCCACACTTTATGCATGTTTCTTTGTCGATGGTGTGGAGAGCTTTTTTTCCTCCGGTGATCGAGTCCACCGGGCAAACTTTTTTGCATGCACCGCATCCTACGCATACATCGAGTATTTCGTAGCCGAGGAGTCCTTTGCATACTCCGGCCTGACAGGTGTTTTCTTCGATGTGCTGGCGGTATTCTTCTCTGAAATGTTTTATTGTGCTAAGTACCGGGTTTGGTGCGGTTTGGCCTAGCCCGCAAAGGGAGGTGAGCTTGATATTTTCGCCAAGTTTAATTAGTTCGTCGAGATCGATTCCCTCGGATTTTCCATCGCAGATGGCCTGTAGTATGTGGAGCATTTTTGCGGTTCCAACGCGGCATGGTGTGCATTTTCCGCATGACTCTGACTGGGTGAAATCGAGGAAGTATCTTGCGACGTCTACCATGCATGTTGACTGGTCCATGACGATGAGTCCGCCCGAACCCATTATTGCTCCGATTTCCTGGAGTGAGTCGTAGTCTATTTCGTGGTCGAGGAATTTTGGCGGTATGCATCCGCCTGATGGTCCGCCGAGCTGGGCAGCTTTGAACTGGCCTTCATCAGGTATGCCGCCTCCTATTTCGAATACGATCTCCCTTAGTGTCGTGCCCATTGGAACCTCAACGAGGCCGGTGTATTTGACCTTTCCGGCGAGTGCGAAAATTTTTGTTCCTTTGCTTTTTTCAGTTCCGATGTCGCTGTATTCTTCGGCGCCGGTTTCCATTATTACTGTGACGTTTGCAAATGTTTCGACGTTGTTTATGTTGCTTGGTTTGCCTTTGTATCCAGCGACGGCAGGGAACGGAGGTCTTGGACGGGGCATTCCTCGCTGGCCTTCGAGTGAGGCAATGAGAGCGGTTTCTTCACCGCAGACGAATGCGCCTGCTCCTATGCGAACGTCGAGGTCAAAATCGAAACCTGAACCTGCGATGTCTTCGCCGAGGAGGCCGAGGATCTGGGCCTGTTCGATGGCGAGATTGATGTGTTCAACGGCGATTGGGTATTCTGCGCGGACGTAGATGAACCCTTTTGTTGCTCCGGTTGCGTATGCTGCGGTGATCATTCCTTCGATGACGCGGTGGGGGTCGCCTTCAAGGAGTGCGCGGTCCATAAATGCACCCGGGTCCCCTTCGTCGGCATTGCATATGAGGTATTTTTGGTCGCCTGGAGATTTACTGCAGAACCCCCATTTG
The DNA here is from genome assembly GCA_019456245.1 of Planctomycetota bacterium. Classification (GTDB taxonomy): domain Bacteria; phylum Planctomycetota; class Phycisphaerae; order Sedimentisphaerales; family Anaerohalosphaeraceae; genus VRUF01. Next base: position 2,040 of record VRUF01000067.1, read on the forward strand.
ATTCCGGTGGGGAATCCCGCACCTCCCCTGCCGCGAAGTCCGGATTGTGTGACTTCGTCAATGACCAGCTGGGGAGTCATTTGCGTCAGGGCCTTTATGGCACCGGCGTATCCACCGGCAGCGATGGAATCTTCTATTCGCTTTGGGTCGATCCGGCCGCAGTTGGCGAGTACGAGGCGCTGCTGCTTTTTGTAGAACGGGATGTCGCTGATTTTTGGGAGCGATTTGCCGTCTTCGGTAACTGTGAGTCTTTCTACGGGTTTGCCTCCTGTGAGCGTTGTTGCGATTATTTCCGGTATGTCTTCCGGTTTGACTTTTCCATAGAGGTAATCGTATGGTTCGATGAGTATTACCGGAGCCATTGCACATATTCCGATGCATCCGACCTCGACGACTTCGACCTGGTCGGCGAGGGTGCTTTTTGCAAGCTGCCGGCGGAAGGCGTCGCATACTGCCTGTGCTCCGAGTGCCCTGCAGCCTGTCATACAGATTAGGATCCTTGCTTTGTATTGGGATTTATCAGCAATGAGCTGCTGCTTGAGCGATTGAAGCTGGTCCAGTGATTTTATTTTCTTATCCGGCATGTCGGTCAAGTGTACCTTTCGAGAATATCCTGTATCTTGTCGGCTGTGAGGTGGCCGTAATAATCGTCGTCGACCATCATCACCGGTGCGAGAAAACAGGTTCCAAGGCAAGCAACGGTCTCGAAGGTGAAGAGCATGTCGGGCGTTGTCTGGTCCGGTTCGATCTTTAGGGTTCTGGCAATAGCGTCGCTTACGGACTGTGCGCCACGGACGTGGCAGGCGGTTCCCCTACAGCATCGCACGGTATGCTTTCCGTGGGGGGCGAGGTGGAACTGCTCGTAGAAGGTGGCAACGCCGTAGATCCGGCTTATGGGGATAGATGTGCGGTTACTCATCTCAGACAGGATCGGACGGGGGAGATAGCCGTATGCGGTTTGTATTTCCTGGAGGATATATATTAAATCGCCGCTATCTATGTCCGGCGTTGCGGAAAGAATCCCGTCCAATGCCTCCATGTCTACGTCTGTCTGAATTGCCATCACATAAATTCCTTTGACACAAATCTCAAATCTCTGCCGATCCAACCGATGGATATTATAGCATCATGGCCATATAATGCAACCCCCTGCTTATTATTGTATTTGGGGTACGCTTCTAAGTGTAATTAGCGGGATCTGCGGCGGGCAGAAAAACCGTACCGGAATGCCCGAAGTCCCAACGCCCCTGCTGGTGTATCCTGTCATTTTGCCGTGGTGCCATAGTCCATTTAAGATGCGGGTGGGAACGGAAGTTCCTCTTACAATCGCTTTTTGTCCGGGCAAACAGACCTGCCCGGCGTGCGTGTGACCGGCAAAATACAGCGCGTAACCTGCGTCTGCGGCTTTTTTGTATGTTTCCGGCGAATGAGATACCATGATTTTGAATACGCCTTCTTCTATTGATTCGTCCGTGAGTTTTATGTCATCTGCACCGAAATAGTGACAATCGTCCAGCCCTGAGATATATATTTTTTCGCCATCGCGGTCGATCCCGGCATTGTCGTTGACGAGCATTATAACGCCGATGGTTTCGAGGAGTTCGCCGACGTCGTATATGTCGTGGTTGCCGAGAACGCCATAGACGGGTGAGCGGGAGACGAGATATTTGGCGATGGTTTCGAGATTGGAATAGTCAATTGCGTTTTTCCATGCACGACCGAAAGTATAATCGCCGCCGAGGATGCAGATATCGTAGGCGACAGAGTCAACGGCCTTTATGATTTTTTCGACAAGTGCGTCGGTGTTGTCGATATGCGGGTCTGCCACAAGAAGTATCCGTAATCCGTCAAAAGCAGCGGGGAGGGACGGGCAGGCGAGGTCGAATTGCTCAAGTTTTACTTTTAGAGCATTGACCTGTCCGATCCATTTGGTGAAAGTTACGCGAAGAAAAAATGCAAGTATACGATGAAGTCGCGGCATATTTTCGAAATGGAACCTGCCTGAGCGTCCACGTTTTACAGCGTGGATACGCCCTTCGTGTTCAACAAGCCAACGTCTTTTGTTAATGGGACGCACAGAATACTCCAAAGTTCAGGTTATACCCTTAAGGGTAGTAAATGTCCGCGAGTAAAATGGTTAGTATTTATTTGAAAACAAGTTACCGCGAACAAAACAGGAATTTTCAATCGTGATCAGTATATTTTGAATAATAAACGATAACATAGACGTAAGGAGTTTTCAAGATAATTTCGGCAGTCATTACAAATATCGCGGGTTTTGGCAGGTTAGTTGCATTCCGGAGGCAAATACGGTAAGCTTACAGTTTCAGGTATTCGGTGTGAAAATGGTTATGAAGCTTCATATTAAGAATTTCGGGTGTCAGATGAATAAGCTTGATTCGTCTCTGGTTTGTTCTGCGCTTGTTGAGCGGGGGTTTGAGCTTGTTGAAACTTCCGAGGATGCCGATGTTATTCTTATGAATACGTGCTCTGTTCGTCAACATGCTGAAGAACGTGTGCTTTCGCACCTCGGAAGGCTTAAGCATGAAAAGAAGAGTCGACCTGAGCTTGTTGTTGGGGTGATCGGGTGTATGGCACAGCGAATGGGCGCCGAACTTGCAGAACATGAAGCGGTAGACCTTGTTGCAGGCCCTGGGCAGATCGCACAGATACCTGATCTGATCGAAGAGGTACTTGCGAGTAAGGGTACGGTGGTTGCGGTTTCTGAAGATATACGTGTTAAGGGCAGCGATGTTGAACGGGTCGGGCTTGATGAGTTTGAGATGGCTTACGATTCGGATGCTAACCATATTCCGGGACAGGCTTTTGTTCGTGTTATGCGCGGGTGTAATAATTTTTGCACGTACTGTATTGTGCCTTATGTTCGGGGGCCGGAGGTTTCGCGAAAGCCGGCGGATATTATTAAACAGATACGCAAACTTGCCGACGGCGGGGTTAAGCAGATAACGCTTTTGGGGCAGACTATCGATGCTTATGAGTATGCCGAGGGCGGCAAGATTTATCGGCTTGGTGATCTGCTGGAAGAGACGAGCGAGATCGAAGGCGTGGAATGGATCCGGTTTATAACGAGTCATCCGGGTAAGTTCGACGCTGGGATACTTGAGGCGATGGCGTCACTTAAGAAGGTTACTCCTTATCTGCATATTCCCGCGCAGAGCGGTTCGGATAGAATATTGAAGGCGATGAACCGGCGATATACCGCAGAACATTATTTGTCGCTGATCGAAAAGGCTCGTCAGATGGTGCCGGGTATCTCTATCGTGTCCGATTTTATCGTTGGGTTTCCGGGTGAGACTGAAGAAGATTTTGAGGCGACGGTGGAACTTGTGCGAAAAGCACGGTTTAAAAACTCTTTCGTTTTTAAGTACTCGCCGCGGGTTGGGACACATTGCGAAAAAAAGCTTGCCGATGATGTCAGCGATGAGGTTAAGAAAGAACGTAATATTGAATTGCTGGCGGTTCAGAACGCGATCAGTGAAGAGGATAATCTGAAATATCTCGGCGCGACAGTGAAAGTGCTCGTTGAAGGTTTGAGCAAAAAACCGCATCTGAATAAGGCGGAGAACGATGATAATCCGCAGCTTGTGGGACGTACGGCGACCGATCATATCGTTGTTTTTAACGGTCCTGAGAGACTTAGGGCGAGTTTTGCGGATGTTAAAGTTATTAAGACTTCGGCGCTTACGCTGTTCGGAGAGATTGATTAGGAGAATACTTTATGGATTACACGCGAAGGACTTTTATAAAAACCGCTGGGCTTGGTGTTATGGCATCTGTTCTGGGCGGATGTGCTATTGCTCAGAAGAAAATGCAACAGCAACCTAACTTCATTGTTATCTTTATCGATGACCAGGGGTATCAGGATCTTGGGTGTTTCGGTTCACCTAATATAAAAACGCCTAACATTGACCAGATGGCGAAGGAAGGGATGCGGTTCACCGATTTTTATTCGGCTGCTTCTGTGTGCACTCCGTCGCGTGCGGCGCTGCTGACCGGATGCTATCCGGAACGGGTGGGCAATCTTAGAGTGCTGTTTCCCAATCAAAAGAAGGGGCTGAATCCTGAAGAGACTACTATCGCGGGTATGCTTAAAAAGACCGGGTATGCTACGGCTTGTATCGGCAAGTGGCATCTTGGGCATCTGAAGGAATTTCTGCCGACACGCCATGGGTTCGATTCGTATTACGGGATACCTTACAGCAACGATATGTGGATAGATTTGAACATGAAGCTGGCAAAAGATATCAAGCTTCGTGAAGGAATGACGCTGGAAGGTATTGCCAGGCAAACAGAAAAGAAGAAAGCAAAAAGGAACCTCGTACCCTTAATGCGTAACGAAGAAGTTATCGAATACCCGGCGGATCAGAGCACGCTGACTAAACGCTACACCGAAGAGGCTGTCAGGTTCATCTCAGAAAACAGCAAGAAGCCTTTCTTTCTTTACCTGCCGCATACGATGCCGCATATTCCGCTTTATGCGTCGCCGGAATTTGAAGGTAAAAGCGATGCCGGTTTGTATGGCGATTGCATAGAAGAGATTGACTGGAGTGTCGGGCAGATCGTTGAGACGCTCAAAAAGCATGGCATCGATAAGGACACTTTTGTAGTTTACACATCTGATAACGGGCCATGGGATTTGAAGGGAAACGCAACGAATAAGGTCAAGGGGAATATGAACCGGCGTATAGGCGGGTCGGCTTTGCCGCTTCGCGGGTATAAGTTTCAGAAGTGGGAAGGCGGGATGCGCGAACCGACGGTGATGTGGTGGCCGGGGCGAATTGGCGCAGGCAGGGAATGTAATGAGATCGCCGGTACTATCGATATATTGCCAACCATTGCCGCGTTGTCGGGGGCAAACCTGCCGGAGAAAAAGATCGACGGCAAGAGTATTATTGCTCTTATCGAAGGGAGGGAGGGAGCGAAAAGCCCGCATGAGGCATACTTTTATCGCACTGAAGCTGTTCGCTGCGGGAAGTGGAAGCTGAAAAAAAACGAACTCTTCGATCTATCTGAGGATATTTCTGAGAGCAAAAACGTTGCGCAGCAGAATCTGGAAGTAGTGACGCAATTGAAAAAACTTCTGGATGAGCACCGGGACGAGCTTGAGAAAAACAAACGCCCATGCGGAATTGTGGACGATAAATAAAGTATTAAAAATGAGATGTGCAAATTTCTTTCATTCGGGTAGTGAAAATGATATACTGGCATAAACTGGCCTTTTTGATAAAAGTCCGGTTTATTTAGTTGTTAGTTGATAGTTTTTTATTGGAGTTTTTTATGCGACGTAAGTTGGCTATTGTTCCTGAGAGGTGTTCGGGGTGCAGGGTTTGTGAGATCGCCTGTGCTGTTCATAATCAGGGAGTGAATAATCCTAAGAAGGCGCGGATACGCGTTACTGCGATTTATCCTCATCCTGTTGTTCGTATGCCGGTTGTTTGCAGCCAGTGCAAAGATGCCAAGTGCATGGCGGCGTGCCCTACCGATGCGATATTCAGCAAAGACGGGGTTGTGCAGATCACCGATGACGAGTGCATCGGGTGTCATGCGTGTGTCGATGCCTGTCCTTTCGGGGCTATGTATATTCATCCGGACTACGATGTTCCTTTGAAGTGCGATATTTGCGGCAATAGTGACCAGCCGCAATGTGCGAAGATGTGCCCTACTGGGGCAATCACTTTTATCCCGGAGCATGTGTTCGGGCAGGCTCATCGGCTTAACAATGTTTTGTCCTATGCTCATATGAAGGAAATCGAGTATATGGAAAAAGGCGAGCCGAAGAAACTTCACTATGCAGATAATAATGCCGCTGATCGCGAAGAGTCCGGAGGTGCGAAATGAAGGAGTATAAAGGCGGTTACTTCGGGAAGATTCTTCACGTTAATATGGACGACGGTTCTACGCGGATCGAAAGCATCGACGACGATTATGTTGAGAAATATGTCGGCGGGCGCGGGTTTGCGATCAAACTGCTGTGGGACCATCTTAAGAAGACGGGCAAGATCGATCCTTTGGCGGCGGAAAGCATGCTTGTGGTTGCGCCGGGTCCTTTGACGGGTGTTTATCTGCCCAGTTCGGGTAAGAATTCTTTTGCGGCGATTTCACCTGCGACGGGAATTTACGGCGATTCGAGTATGGGGGGCGGTTTCGGTGTCGAACTTCGCCAGGCTGGTTATGATGCGGTTGCGATAACGGGTAAGACGAGCGAGCTTAGCTACCTATTCATCGATGATGATGTTATCAAAATCGTACCCTGTCCTGAACTGGCAGGGAAAGGAAACCTTGAGACTGAAGGACGTATCCGGGATAACCTTGGAGATCATAGCCTTCGTGTTGCTTCTATCGGCATTGCCGGTGAAAATCTTGTTCGTTTTGCATGTGTGACCAGCGAATGGAGCAGGAACGCCGGGCGTACCGGAATCGGTGCGGTTATGGGCAGTAAGAATCTAAAAGCTATCGTGGTGCGCGGGCATAAAGATATGCCGGTTGCGGATTTGGAGAAGGTGATCGAGATATCGGAGAAGGCTTATCATGAGCTTGGGTCGCATTATATGATGGGACACTGGCAGAGGGTTGGTTTGATGGGTGTGATCGATTATGCCAACGAACTTGGTATTTTGCCTACACATAACTTCCGCGATACGCATTGGGAAAAGGCGCATATGATCAATGCTGACGTTATGATGAGCAAGGGGCATAAGATCGGTAATACGGGATGCTTTGGATGTCCGATGTGCTGCGGTAATATCAACATTGTGAAAGAAGGTAAATGGGCCGGTACCGTCACCGAAGGGCCCGAGTATGAGACTGCGGCGATGCTTGGTTCGAATGTTGGTGTCGACGATTTCGCGTCTGTGCTGCGTGCGAATCATCTTTGCGACGATTTCGGTGTTGATACTATTTCGATGGGTAACCTGATCGCGGCGGTGATCGAGGGATACGAGAAAGACCTCTTAACTCTTGACGATCTTGACGGTAAGCCGGTGAAATGGGGCGGGGATGAGAGGATTATGGAGCTGATCGAGCAGACGGCGAAATGCGAGTCTATCGGAGCTACTATCGCCCTCGGTGCCAAGGGGATGCTCGCGAGATGGCCGCAGCTTAAACCGCTGATACTGCATGTTAAGGGGCTTGAGCAGTCGGCGTATGATTGCAGAGGGGCAAGTTCTATGGCTCTTGCTTATGGAACGAGCGATATCGGAGCCCATCATACGCGGGCATGGACGGTTGGAAAAGAGCTTGAGGCCGGTGCGGACTGGACGAATAAGGATCGTGTGGACCTTGTGATCTATCACCAGCATATCCGTTCGCTGTTCGATATGTTCGGGGTTTGCAGGTTGCCATGGATAGAGCTTGGGTTCCATGAAGATTTTTATGCGGAACTTTACAGTGCTGTTACGGGGAAAGAGTTCGGTCTTGAACCTTTGCTCAAAGCATCGCAGAATCTTTACGACATGACACGTGCGATCAATGTTGCCCTTGGAGTCAAGAGGAAAGATGACTTTCCGCCTGACAGAACATTTGTTCCTATACATACCGGGCCGCTTGCAGGTAAGGTATGCGACAAGAAAGAGTATGACGAGATGCTTGGTTTGTACTACAAAACCCGTGGATGGGACGAAGAAGGAAAACCTGGTAATTTTGCAATCTGAAAATTCGCTTCGTGAGCTGCACACTAATTGATAGAAAATAGACAGGTATCGCCTATTGCGATTCTGTGTTTATTATTAAGGTGAAATCATATGAATAAGAGACCATTGAAACGGTTGTTTTTGTTATTGTTTTTTTTGTGTTTTTGTGCGGGTTTGCTTGCCCGTACCGTTTATGTTGACGATGACAGGGGCAATTATAGGTATCGCAGTCGCGGAACCAGGGACAAGCCCTTTCGCACTATAGACAGGGCCATTTCATACATTAACCGAATGAATGAAGAGGAAACTACGACGCTTAAGATCGCGCCTGGGATATATACTCTTCACAGGGAAATAACGCTTTCCGGCCCTGAAAATCACAATAGAGGTTCTCGTTTGCGGATCGAGGCGTCTATACTGCCCGGAGACGTCGGCTGGGAACCGAGGCTTATGCCGGTCATAATATCGGCGTATATGCCGGAAAAAAAGAATGGCGTGACCGAGACATACGGGTTTAAGATAGAACGAAACAATGTAACTATTCGCGGATTGAAGTTTATGGGTAATCCGGTTTTGAATAATTGGCACTGTTGTATTTCACGTACAAAGAAAGGGTTTGATGGGCTGATTGTTATGCAATGTATGTTTGTCGGTGGGAAGGATTCTTTGAGTATATATTGCGGGGTTCTTGCAACAGGAGATAAATTCGTTGTAGATCACTGCGTGTTTTCGGGATGTCATGCGGCAGTGGTTTTCTGGGATGGCAAGGAAAGTATCGGCGGTAAGGGTTGTGCGATAAAACACTGTATCGTTGAAGGTTCTCATATCGCCGGAGTGTGGACATGTAAGACGGACGAGGATTTTGAATTTCGCAATAATGTCGTAACCGGAGGCGAGTATTTCTGGATGCGTAAAGAAGGCGACAAGATGAAATATCGCCTGGAAGATTGTGTGATAACGGGCAATAAGTATTACTCGGGTTATGGAATTGCCACAGGAGCAACGGGACAAACGGGAATGGAAGTAAGCTTTAGCGAAAAAGGGGTTGTCAAGGACGGTGCAGTTGTTCTCGTGAAGGATAAGCAAAGCGACTGGTATCTGCATGTTGCCAAAGGCAGTGCAGGAAGTGAACTTGATGCGGGATTGTTTTCATCACGAAAGACAGAGGAGAAATGATACCCTTTAGGGTAATAAAATTTCGCGTTGAAAATTATAAGGCATTATTGGAAAAGTATTTACCCACGCATTAACGTACAATTTTTTAGTAGGATGGAATGAGATATTGAAGGATTTTTTGAGTGAGATCGTGCTGGCAGCCGGGGAGTTGTCGCTGGAATATCGGAGTCGGCTGGAAACTTTAGAGGTTAGCCGTAAATCCCGGCGGGATATGGTGAGCGAGGCGGATATTGCTATTGAGGATTTTCTTGTCGGTAAGATACGGGGGAAATATCCGGGGCATTCTATTCTTGGCGAAGAGAGCGGCGAACATGGCGGCGAGAAGTGCGGCCAAAAGTGGCGTTGGGTTATCGATCCTATTGACGGAACTACTTCTTTTGTTAGGGGGCAGCCTTTTTATTCGATATCTGTTGCCGTTGAAAAAGACGGAGAGGCGGTTTTAGGCGGGGTTTATGCTCCGGTTCTTGGTGAGATGTTTATGGCGGAGAAGGGTAAGGGGGCATATCTTAACGGAAAATCCATCCGAGTATCCAAAGAAAGCAGGCTTTGCGATTGTGTGATGGCGACGGGTTTTGCGTGCGTTCGTAACGATGCCGAGCATAATAACCTCGGATACTTCGTTCGGATATTACCTGAGATCACGGGGGTTCGACGATTTGGTTCGGCAGCGGTTGATCTTTGCTATGTCGGGTGCGCCAGGGTTGACGGATTCTGGGAGCTAAATCTAAATGCTTACGATGTGGCGGCGGGAATGCTTATCGCTCAAGAAACCAATGCGAAGATAACAGATCTTTCAGGCGAGCCGGTTAGCGATTATAAGGAAATCGTTTGTACAAACGGCTTGATCCATGAGGAGTTTATTCGGTTATTGGATAAAAAATAAACCGCTGCCTTTCTTTGCTATTTGTTTTCTTTGTTTTCCATTTTTTCAGCAAGGTCGGCAAGGCGATACTCAATCTCTAACAGTTTTTCACGGGTGTTTAATTCAGAGCGTTCTACGATGGCCTTGAGCAATCCGGCTGCTGCCATAACTTCAAAAATCAGTACAGAAACGAGCATCTTAATTGCAATGGCAGGGTCTGAAAGTTTTCCTGCGTTAACTAAAGTTATGGATGCTATAATTACA
>VRUF01000342.1 GCA_019456245.1 Planctomycetota bacterium
GACAACGGGGCAGGGTCCACTGTAACCAGTGCGGACGGCGCGTATTCAATCACGGTCCCCAACCACTGGGACGGAACGGTTACCGTAAGCAAAGCTGGCTGGCTGATCACACCTGCATCGAAGGCATACACCAAAGTAAGCGCAGACATCACCAACGAAAACTACATCGCCTATCAGCCTAAGATAAGCGGCATTGTTACAAGGTCGGATAGTACGCCACTAGCCGGGGCTGCGGTATCAGCTGAAAACGGCGGGGGCAGCGGGACAACAGATATAAACGGGTATTATGAATTGTATGTACCGTACAATTGGACCGGCAATGTTAGTGCAAGTTTTGCAGGATATTATTTTGCAGATAATGGTTATCCGAATGTAACCGGCGATCAGACGAGCCAGAATTTCACCGGTTTTCAGCCGACGATATCGGGCAGTACCGGTGTTTCGAGTGCTACTGTTACGGTGAGCGGTATTGGGAGTTTTGTTTCTACTCCGTCGTATAGCGTTGTGGTTCCTTACAACTGGAGCGGGACGGTTAGTGCCGAGAAGGCGGGGTATCATTTTCCCGATTCGACGAAGTCCTATACGAATGTAACGTCAAACATAATAAATCAGAACTTCACCCCATATCAACCAAGGATCACCGGCACTACAAATGTAGCCGGAGCAACAGTTACAGTAAGCGGTATCGGCACAATAACATCAACACCTAATTACAGTGTTACCGTCCCTTACGGATGGACAGGAACAGTTACAGCCAGAAAACTCACATGGAATATAATTCCCGAAAGTCTCTCCTATACCAATTTGATTAGCGACCGGATCAATCAGAATTTTACTGCGGTATATACAGGTATCATTACCGTCAAGTCGGATGGAACCGGAGATGCACCAACGATCCAGGCCGCAATCGATATCGCAACAGACGGCGACATCGTAAAAGTAGAAGACGGAACCTACACAGGCATCGGCAATCGCAATATTGATTTTAAGGGCAAAGCAATAACCGTCCAAGGAAACATAGCCGATCCGAATCTGGTAGTGATCGATTGCCAGGGAGATATTGAAAACAGGCATAGAGGTTTTAAATTTGTCAGTGGCGAAGGGGCTGATTCTACCCTTGAAGGTTTTATGATAACAAATGGATATGTGTATTCACATTTTGAACCGTATGGTAGCGCTATTTATATCAACAGTTCCAGCCCATTAATCAATAAATGTATAATCACGGGTTGTTATGCAAAATACGGCGGCGGGATTTCCTGCAAAGGTACAAATAATCCAACCATTACGAACTGTACTGTCAGCAACAACACAGCAAGCGAAATTGGCGGTGGGTTTTATGGCTGTGATGGAACGATTACGAATTGTACTGTCAGTGGCAATATTACTTACAATGGCGGTGGCGGTGGGTTTTCTAACTGTGATGCAACGATAGAAAATTGTACTGTCAGAGGCAATGATGCTCACGGTGGCGGCGGCGGGTTTTATAACTGCGATGGAATGATTACGAATTGTACTGTCAGCAACAACACTGCAACCGATGTTGGCGGTGGTTTTTCTAACTGTGATGGGACGATAGAAAATTGTACTGTCAGCGGCAACTCAGCTACATCCTCTGGCGGCGGGTTTTCTAACTGTGATGGAACGATAGGAAATTGTACGGTCAGCAACAACTCAGCTACATCTCGGGGCGGAGGGTTTTCTAGCTGTGGCGGAACAATACAAAACTGTACTGTCAGCGGCAACTCTGCTGCCTATGATGGCGGCGGGTTTTATGATTGTGGTGCAACGATACAAAACTGTACTGTCAGCGGCAACTCTGCAGGCGATGGTGGTGGCGGGCTTTATAACTGCCATGCAACGATAGAGAACTGTATTGTCTGGGCAAACACAGCTGGTGAGTATGACCAGATATATAATTCTGTAACACCTGGCTATAGCTGCATACAGGATTGGACTGGTAGCGGAACTGGTAACATCAGCGACGATCCTTTGTTCATTGATGCGGCAAATGGCGATTATCATTTGCCTAG
>VRUF01000068.1:0-3401 GCA_019456245.1 Planctomycetota bacterium
CTATCGACCAACGACAAACGACTATCGACTAATAAGCTGTCCATTATACGGATTAATATAAACTTCCTTAGCGGTTTGCAGGCCGCCCAAATACCCTGTCCACCGGCTAGTAAAAGGCTGATCGGAAAACTTACTCCTGTTAAAAACCACAAACCGGTTACGGCTCGGCTCCTGCCCCAAACCCATAGCCGGATAATAGTCATGATAAAACATGGCATTACCCGCATCAACTACAGTCGAATCACCGAATACACCTCCACCTGTCCCGCGAACACGTACTTCATGAGTCACCAGCTTACCCGACGGTGAAAAGACAACCGAAAAGGTCGTCGTATCACGCAACTCTTCGTCACTGTCTATCTGTCCATCAGATGCTATCGGCTCATCATCAGGGTATTGGGCTTCACCTGACCCTGTTTTTGTGCGTAATCTCAGATCCATCACACCGCCGCCTCTCGGAAGCCGAACCGGGTTGCGCCCTATCACAGAACGAAAACCATAAGCAAGATCGGTCGCCGCCTGATCATGCACGATAAATATCATATACTGATCGCCTGCCAGATCCCGTTGAAAACGCACTCCCGCATACTTCTGTTCCTTTATCGCAATCGCGCGCCCGCTGCTAAGAGCTGCACCTATAACATCACGCACGCGGTCAGAGGATTCGAACGAAGCTAATACTCCCTTAACCGCAGGGACTCCAATGCCGGCAAGCAGTCCTATCACCCCCATCACAACAATCGTTTCAGGAAGCGAAAATCCACGTTTTTTTCTCTTAACATTCATTGTACAGTGCTCTCAGTTGAGCGAAGCGAAATCCGCCGAAGACGAAAATCCTTCTCTAACGACCAACGACTAAAAACTAACGACTAACTCAAACTGGCCAATAGATCAGTTTGAGTTAACGGCCTCTATCAAAATTAAAAACATCATCATCATTGCCATACAACCCATCCGGACCGGCACTATGCAATATAAATGAGTCCGCCCGATAAGGGAGATAACTGTCCGGAAAATCATCGTTCTTGATCAAATCATAAAATTTCTGCTTATTAATGCCGGCGGGATGAGACGCTAACGGGTTGAAGGGAACTCCAGGGCCACTATTGCTGACAAATAAATAATTATTTTCATAGGTAAAACCAGTGGTCGAGTCAGTCCTGAAAAGCGGGTAAATATCTAAATAGTTTATTCCCGTAGTATTCGCCCTGTAATACAGGATCGGCATGCCGGTCTGCTTACCAGACGACCTGTGCTTGACCTTCCTGAAGGTATCCACAAGTACCAAACTATCCTTCGATTCCACCGGCGTATCAAACATAGTTACATCGCTGTAAATATCTGTAAGTTTCGTTACATTGGCCGTATCGATCTCCAAATAACGGTCCTGTCTTTCATCTTTCGTCGCAAAATCGTATAAATCTTTTGCGCCATTGTAACCATCGGCCTGCCAAAGCGAATCCGGATGAAAACCCAGCCCGTCCTGTCCTACCATGGCTTCGGCAAGTTTCTGGGCACCTTGGTAGGTGTCTCCATTTATAGACTGCGATGGCGGGTACATGCCGAAATCCGCCTTAAACGCCTCAAGCCCCATCTCGATCGTCGAAAACTGGCTCTTCTGCTTTACCATAGCAGCAGTACTGCGAACAATACTCAAAGCCGGAACCAATAGACCGACCAGAACGGCGATTATCCCAATCACCGTCACCAGTTCGATAATTGTAAATGCCGCCCTATCGCCATAATTTCCAAGTCTGAATTTCATTTTCATGCTCCCGAATAACTATCGTAAATTTAATATATACTGATCACGATTGAAAATTCACGTTTTGTCCGCGGTAAGTTGCTTGCGAATAAACTATTACAATTTTCAACGCGAATATTTACTACCCTTAAGGGTATGATCTGTTTGATTACTGTTGAAAACGCAACTCAATAATTAAAATTCGTTACATCATCTTTCGTCCCGAAAACACTATCGTCACCAGCACTGATTAGAATAAATGTCGTAGAGTTAAAAGGCTTCTCATAAGAAACTCCTGGATTGGTGATCGTCTCATAGAACAATGTCTCATCCATCAAGTGTTGTATGCTGGGGTCATCATCGCCTACCGCCCCAAGATCAACAAGATCAATGTTATCCTTGTAGTTGAATATCCATTTGTCAGTGTCACCTGGTATGGCAGGGCCAGCCTTTTCAAATAACCTTGAATTTCTGTTCGCTTTGTAATACAGGATTGGCGAACCGACCTTAATATTATCGCCGTTAGTGGTGGTTATTTTCTTCTTAAGGAATACATCGGTAAGCACAGGCCCCCTCAAACTCAGTTCACCCTCCGGTACCCCGCTGTAGCCCGGATCAGAATACACCTGACCGGTATCGTCATAGATCTCACCGGGGTCATACGCACCGGTTTTTTTCAGTTCGATATAAGTTATTTTGCGCCTATCGAGACTTTTTTTGCTGCTCCAGTAAAGGTCGTAATTCACCGATTCGACAGAAGGAGGTTCATCCCCGGGCCAATACCACCTGCGGCTCTGAACAGGTTCGTAGCCTCTTTCGTCACGGCCTACCATAGCTTCCGCCAGGTGCTGTGCACCGCAATAGTACAAAAGTCCGGTTGGAGGATCAGGCTCCGAGCGTTTCGAATCCGGGTAATCACCGAAATCCTTCAAAAAAAGCTCTACACCTATCTCTATCGAATGGAAGAGAGACTTCTGCTGCAGGTTCTTCGACAATCGTTTTATTGCTCGCATCCCTGGAACTAATATGCCAACCAACATCATGATTATGGCAATCACTACGAGAAGTTCCATCAGCGTAAAACCGTCGTATCTGCTTATACCAAAATTTTTGTCCGTCTTTCTCATATCTAAAAATCCTTCATTCACAAACATTTAACGCCTGCTGCATATATCATCACCGGTATCAAACACACCGTCCGAACCGGCTGAAACAAGCTTAGGAAAACACTGATCAGCCAAATATGTATATATAAATGACTTGCCCCAAGGATCGATAAACCGCACAAAATAAAGATCCCTGACACTGTCGCTATCTAAGTCAATTTCCACAACTGTACCTGTTGCGTCCTTTGTAGTCCGGGCACTTTCATTTAACGCACTGATAATATTTTTGCTGTTCGGAATCTTCTGCAAAAAATAATACAAAGCACCACTCGACCAGTCTTCATCCGCAAGCGATCCGGTTATCGCAACCACATCCGTCGTCCCGGCAGGCACTTCGAGAAACTCGTCAAGGGTAGCATCGAAATCTGCTTTGACATAAACCTCGTCGGCCTCAAACGGAAACTCATCGCAAACATTATAATACTGTTCCAGCGCGCATACGACAACGTCTATCGTGCTCTCTGCAAGCCGTACATTGGCCTGCGACCGTA
>VRUF01000068.1:3411-11948 GCA_019456245.1 Planctomycetota bacterium
GCGATAACTGTTATTAATTCAATTATCGAAAAACCGTTATTATTTCTTACACGCGACATAAAACCCGCCCTAAAAAAGCACTGCACTAGTCGTTCTTCATACACGCCTGTACTTGTCGGCACCTGCGCACCTGACGTCGCTCTAACCCCTGCTGACCGTTCTCAACATACAATGCCGATCAACTGATGCGATAATCCCCGGCGAAACCACATAAAAAACTAATAACAAATAAAATTTAGCCTCGGCCGACCTGTCTCGCCATAGCTTTAGCGACGGCGGATAGGCCGTATCCTTCCCTAACGACCAACAACTAAAAACTAACGGCTAATTACTCTTCCTTCTTGAAGTTATAGATGTCGTCAGAATTACCAAACAAACCGTCCTTACCCGCAGACATAAGAATATAAGACTTTGCTTTATAAGGCACTCTGCTCCCACCGGCATCTTTGACCTGCTGATTAACCAGAATACTATCGAAATCTAGCAGATCATCTGTCCCATCTGCCAGCGGATGAAGGACCGCGCTGTCCTCAGCAGAACCCAAACCCAGAAGTAGTTCATTATCAGAATAGTCATAAACGTCATCGGGAGTAGTACCATCGGGGTTCAGCGTAGTCGTGCTGTTCTGGAATGTATGCATCGTATTGGCTTTGTAATACAAAATAGGCATCCCTGTCTTTTCCCCATTTACACGTTTTTTCGTAAAAACATCGCAGAGAACAAGATTGAGAGGCTCAAAACCAGCAGCGGTAACCACCGTGCTGTCATAAACATCCTTCATATAAAATGCGTTTGCATTTTCAAGATCGATAAATTCCCCTCTCGCCTGAACGTTTTCCACCATTGTCTCTGCATATGCAGGATTGCCGCCGCCAAGATAGTCGCTGTTCGCATGATAAACGAAGGGAGTCACTATTGCTGGATTGCCAAGATGTCTAAATATACCGTCGGAACGAAAATCTGAGTTCGGATGAAACCCCAGAAAATCCTGTCCAGCCATCGCCTCGGCAAGTTTTTGAGCCCCGCCATAAGGTGTTGTATCATACGGATGGGTAGGTGCTACGGAATTATCATTCGACTCGGGATACCCCTCTTCGTACTTGGCAACGTAAAGATCTATTCCGACCTCGATACTATGGAACTGCACTACCTGCTCTAGAGTCTTCGCATTATCGCGAACCGAAGACAACGCCGGCACCAGCAAACCGATCAGCACCGCGATAACACTCATTACCGTCAGCAACTCAATAATTGTAAAACCCGACTTTTTCAAATTTCTTTCGATACACATCATAAAACCCTTTCAAAAAAACTGAACACTTAACAAAAATCAGCTATTAACAAAATACTTTTTAAACATTTTCTCAGCCGCCAGGCCGTATCCTTTAGCCAATAGCTAACGGCTAAAGGCTTTCTTTATTTACATCAACACCGTTATAATCTTTACGATAGGAAGGAACATCGCCACCACAATCGTACCGACCATACCGCCGAGGAAGAGGATCATAATAGGCTCAAGCAATGACATCAGCGAAGATACAAGGACATCGGCCTCTTCATCGAAATTATTCGCGATTTTCTCAAGCATCTTGTCCATATCACCGGTCTCTTCGCCAACATCGATCATATTCACCACGATCGAGTCCACCGTCTTGGACTGCTTAAGAGGGTTGGCAAATGTATCGCCCTGCCGGATCGCGTTATGAACCTTTTGAAGCATCCGGGCATACACTTCGTTACCGGAAGTATCCCTGGCAATATTTATTGCCTCCAGAATCGGCACGCCCGCACTGATCAGCGTACCAAGTGTCCGCGTCCATCTGGCAACAGAAACCTTGTAAGTTATCGGCTTAAGCACTGGAAGATGCAGTTTCGCCTGATCCAATATATATCTTCCACTGGAAAATTGGCTGATAAATCTGAAAAATGAGACTATTACGATCGGGCTCAACACGACCATAAGAGCATTTAAACCCTTTCGGGCCAACAACCATTCACTTATATTAAGAAGCATCTGCGTTAACCCCGGAAGTGTGGCACCATCACCCAAGTCAGTTAGAACCTCCGCAAATGTCGGGATAATAAACATCATAAGCCCGAGCACAATCAGCAATGCGGCACTCATGACCACGGCAGGATAAACCATAGCAGCCTTAACCTTCGCCTTCAAACGTTCGGACTTTTCCATAAAGTCGGCAAGACGTGACAGAACAATATCAAGCACACCGCCGACCTCACCGGCTGCGACCATGTTCACGAACAATTTGTTGAAAACCTTCGGATGCTTGGCCATCGCCTCCGAAAGCGTTGTCCCCCCTTCAATATCTTCGGAAAGATAACCCAGAACCTTCTTCAACGTCCCGGGTTTCTGCTGCTGTTCCAGAATCCGCAAAGATCGAAGTATTGCAAGACCGGCATCCTGAAGAGTCGACAACTGACGTGCAAACTGGCAAACCACCTTAGTCTTTACTTTACGGTTGATACCCCGTCGCTTCGTCGTCTTTGCCGCTTTTGACGCCTTGACACGCTTACCGGCTCCGCGAGCAATAACTTTCGTCGGGAAAAGACCCTTATTGCGTATCTTACTAATCGCCTCCTTGTTGCTAAGGGCCTCCACCTCGGCCTTAACTTCCTTCCCCTGGGAATCCAAAGCTTCATACTTGAACATCGGCATAGCAGCACCTCCGTAATTCTTCCGGAAAAATATCCGTCACAACAAAAATAAACTATATCAAAAAGAACAAAACAAAACTCTCGTTATTCATCCACACTCAACGTCTCTCGAACCACTTCTTCGATCGTCGTAATACCGTCAAAAATCGCCGCAAGTCCGTTCTCACGCAAAAGACGCATCCCGTTTTTGACCGCCGACTGACGCAGAACATTTGTCGATGCATGGTTCATTATCAGATCACGAATGTCATCGTCAAAAGTCATAATCTCGAAAATCCCCAACCTTCCGCGATACCCTGTGCTATTACACTGTTCGCAGCCCTTACCGTAATAGAACTTCTGGCCGCTAACATCAGACAACGTAAGACCCAACTCCATCAACTGCTCTTCCTGGGGCTCATACTCCTTCTTGCAGTTAAGGCAAATCTTACGAATCAGCCGCTGGGCGATAATTCCCTCAAAACTTGCCGTAATCAAAAACGTCTCAAGACCCAGATCGACAAGCCGTGCTATCGTACTCGGGGCATCGTTCGTATGAACTGTTGTAAACACGAGGTGACCGGTAAGAGATGCCTGAATCGCAATCTCGGCGGTCTCAAGGTCACGGATCTCACCAACCATTACTATATCCGGGTCCTGACGAAGAATAGAACGAAGACATTTGGCAAATGTAAGGCCTATCTCCGGAAGTATCTGAACCTGAACAAGACCGTCGATGTCGTACTCAACAGGGTTTTCAGTAGTAATGATCTTAGTCCCTACCTCATTAAGTTCTTTTAATGCCGAATAAAGCGTGGTCGTCTTACCGCATCCGGTCGGACCCGTAACGACCACAATACCGTTAGGTCTGTGGATCAAAGCCTCAACCGTCTTGAGGTCTTGTTCACGAAGTCCGAGCCTGTCCAGGTTAAGGTCAACCTGACTACGGTCAAGAATACGCAGCACAACGCTCTCACCGAACATCGTCGGAAGTATACTAACACGAAGATCAACAGGATTGCCCCCTACTACAAGAGGAATACGTCCGTCCTGAGGAAGCCGCCGCTCGGCAATATTAAGATTTGCCATAACCTTGATACGAGAACTAATCGCAACTGCAACATGACGCGGAGGTGGAACCATCTCGTAAAGAACTCCATCGACACGATAACGCATCTTGTACTCATTCTCAAACGGTTCAAAGTGAACATCAGAAGCATTGTCACGAATAGCCTGAAGCAAAACCAGATTCAATAGCTTCTTAACAGGGTTAGAATCCGCCAGTTCCTTCAACTCATCAAGGTCAATACTGGCGTCACGGCCTTGGAACTGACTAAGTTCACTGTCACTTTCCAGCTCACTTATCAGATCGTTGATGCCGGAATCATCTTCAGCGTAATATTTATTGAGCGCATCTTCGATCTCGTCCTTACTCGTAACCTTCGCTTTTACCGTAAAACCGAGAAGAGTGCTAAGATCGTCAGTAGCACGGAAATTGTCAGGACTGTCAAGTACGACTGTAAGTTCATTCTTATTATCGTCATACTCGAGGGGAATAACACGGTAGTTCTTTGCCATCTGTGCAGGAATCTGACTTATGACCCCGGTGGGAATATCTAAGTTTTCAATATCCACATAAATCATCCCACGCTGGCCGGCAAGTGCGATATGAAGATGCTTTTCTTTGATCAGCCCTTTTTCGACAAGAATCTCACCTAGCTTCGATTTGCCGCCCTGCTGTTTCTGAATCCTGAGAGCTTTGTGAATCTTATCGCGGGTAAGCAGACCCATCTTGATAAGTATTCGCCCTAGTGTACGACCTTTTAACTGATTTACCGGAGGAACTCGTGACATCTGTTTAGACCCGAAATACAAAGAAAAAAATCAATTACCATATACATTATAGCACATAAGCTAAGTATTACAAGGGTATTACAGAATGGACATGCGGTAAATGGGACTTAACAGCCAAGGCCGCAACCACTTTAATCCACAACACATTAGACACCAAAATACCCGCTATCCTTCTACTGCCCCCGAAAATCCGCCAGCAAACACAGCGATATCAAGAACCTATCACTGGACCGTAACCATCACCGTCCCGATTGCCCTCGGCAATCTCTTTCTTTTCTGCCTTTTCCAATAGCGCCACTGGAATCCGCGCCTTATCCAGCATCTCAGACTTCTCGATCATACCAGCATCAAATAATTCCCATAAATGGTCATCAAGCAACTGCATCCCCAATTTTTTACCCGTTTGAATACTTGACTCGAGACGGTAAGTCTTGTTTTCACGAATTAGGTTGGCTATCGCAGGAGTAACTACCATAAACTCAAATGCTGCCGCACGACCTTTTCTGCCCTTTAAAGGACAAAGGGTCTGACTAAGCACCGCGATCAGGTTAGAACTAAGTTGAACACGTATTTGCTCCTGCTGGTTAACTGGAAAAGCATCGATAAGCCTGGTGATCGTACCCTGGCAACCGGTAGTATGAAGCGTCGCAAAAACCAAGTGTCCGGTCTCCGCAGCAGTAACAGCCGCTTCTATCGTCTCCAGATCACGTAATTCACCCACAAGAATAACATCAGGGTCCTGACGAAGAGATCGCCTCAATGCCTCCGAAAAACTTGTAACATCAAGCCCGACCTCTCGCTGGTTAATGATCGACTTTTTATGGTAGTGATAATACTCAATAGGCTCTTCAACTGTGATAATATGGTGATCCATGGTTTCATTAATATAGTTAATCATGCTAGCCAATGTCGTAGATTTACCGCTACCGGTTGGACCGGTAACAAGAAATAAACCTCTTGGACGCCGGCACAATGCGGCACATATCTTAGGAAGACCGATTTTATCAAAACTCAGCAACAAGGACGGAATAAGACGCAAAACCATTGATATATCGCCTCTTTGCCTGAAAATCGCGGTACGGAAACGACCTGCATCGCCAAACGCAAAACCAAAGTCCGTACTTCCGCTCTCTTGCAGTTCCTGCTGGTTCTTTTCCGGCGTAATACTCTTCATCAGCGAAACAGTATCGTCAGATTCAAGAATCTTGGTTTCAAGAGCACGTAATCGCCCGCTTATACGCAAAATGGGAGGCCGGCCAGTAACAAGGTGCAGGTCAGAACCGCCCATCTTGATACACGCATCCAATAATCTGTCAATATGAAGCATCGCCATAAGAATCACCCGTTAAAATATAATTCGTCTTTCAATTCATCTCTTAACACCGCCGGCAAAATCAAATCGCCGGAACAAACCAAACTAAACATCGATTACAAGGCCTTCTGCCTGTGTCTTCTTTGCCACTTCTGAAAGGGTTGTAATGCCCTTGAAAACCTTACGCTACCGTCTTGAAGCAGTGTTCTCATACCGGTATTACGAGCTGCTTTGCGTAGCTCAGTCGCAGGAGCCCTCTCAAATGCAAGCTCACGGATCTGATTGTTCATTTCGAGCATTTCAAATATTGCGATCCGACCCTTAAAACCGGTTCCCTGACATCGGCTGCAACCCTTACCCTTATAGATCGGATTCTTCTTCAAATCAGCAGGTGTGATATTCAGCAAACGAAGATAGTTAGGATTAGGATGCTTATCTACCTCTTTACACCCCTTGCAAATAACACGTAAAAGACGCTGGGCCATTATCGCCTGGATCGAGCTTGCAACAAGGAAAGGCTTAACGCCCATATCGATCAAACGAGTAATCGCACTTGGAGCATCATTCGTGTGAAGCGTACTAAACACAAGGTGACCGGTCAATGCCGCCTGTATCGCAATATCGGCAACAATTCCGTCACGAATCTCACCGATCAGAATGACATCCGGTGCCTGACGAAGCATAGATCTCAATATCTTTTCAAAGCCAAGGTCTATCTCAGTTCGGATCTGACATTGATTGATACCTACAACGTTATACTCAACGGGATCTTCCGCCGTAATGATCTTGACATCGGGGCGGTTAAGATCTTTCAATGCAGAATAAAGCGTAGTCGTTTTACCGCTACCGGTTGGACCCGTAACAAGAAATATACCGTTAGGTCGTTTTATGATCTGCTTAAACTGCTCGTAATGGTCATCCTCAAAACCAAGCGCCTGGATACCGATATTAACCGACTCAGGCCTAAGGATACGTAATACTGTACTCTCACCATGATAACCGGGAAGAGCTGACACACGAAAATCAATACCCTGATTATCGATCATCCGTTTGATCCTGCCGTCCTGAGGAAGACGCCTCTCGCCTATATCCATACCGGAAAGAATCTTAATGCGGGCAAGCATCGGCATCTGCATGTTCTTCGGAATATTGTCACGCTCTATACACACACCGTCAATACGATACCGAATACGCACACGGTCAGCCATCGGCTCGATATGAATATCACTTGCATCCATACGAACGGCTTCATCGATCAGAAGGTTTACAAGGCGAATTACAGGACCGTCATCGTCTCCGTCTTCTGCAGCCTCGGCGCGGCGAACCTCAGCCTCGATTGCATGACCGGCCGCGGCAAGTTCTGCTGCCGTCGCGTCAATACTGCTGCGTACTTCGTCCATCGTATTTAAAATACGATTCCGTATTTTAGACGGACTCGCAAGGCAGCATTCAAGTTCTGTATTAAGGCGGAACCGAAGAAGATCCTGAAGATCAAGGTCAAGAGGGTCGCTGATGATCAACTTGAGTACGCCGTTGTCCTTTTCAAGCGGAAGAACAAAATGCTTACGCATCAATTCATCAGGAATAAGACTGAGGCTGGACTGAGAAATATCTTCAGAATCAAGATCGATATATTTTAGTCCGAACTGCTTGGCAATCGCTTTCGTGACAATATCTTCAGACACTGCTCCCATTTCAACAAGCATCTCGCCAAGCCGCTTATTATTCGACTTTGATTTCTTCAAAGCCTTAACCAGCGTCGGCTTATCGACAACACCGCTGCGATAAAGTATCTCACCAAGCTTTTTACGTTTTTTAGCCATATATACTGATCACGATTGAAAGTTTCTGTTTTGTTCGCGGTAACTTGCTTATTAACAAATAGTTACCATTTTACTCGCGAGCATTTACTACCCTTAAGGGTATATACTGATCACGATTGAATATTCCAATTTTGTTCGCGGTAACTTGCTTATTAACAAATAGTTACCAGTTTACTCGCGAGCATTTACTACCCTTAAGGGTACACCGCTACTCTTTCCGCACTTACCCCAAAACTATATTATAACAAAACATCGCTTTCAGGTCAAACATCGGACCATATCCAACGCCGTCAAAGCTGCCCGAATCCGCACACTCTCCCGTGATCCTCCAAATACATACTTATTACAGGTCCTTCCTTCATCACAGGCATCAATACTTATATACACTGTTCCCACAGGTTTTTGTTCACTTCCACCGCCAGGGCCGGCAATTCCGGTAATTCCAACCCCAATATCTGCCCCTCCTTTCTGACGTGCCCCACTCGCCATCGCCATCGCAACCTCCTCGCTAACCGCACCATAAGCGGTGATTAGCTCACTGGCGACCCCAAGTTCAGACATCTTCGCATCATTGCTGTACGTAACCCAGCCATATCTGAAATAACTGCTTGCCCCGGCAACATCAGTCAGCATTTTGCTTAAAAGACCACCTGTGCATGACTCTGCAACTGCTATGGTTTTCGAACATGCGCAAAGTTTTTTCCCAACGGAATGCGACAGCGTTTCACCATCCATACCAAAAAACAAATCTCCAAGAATTCTGCGAAGGTCTCTTACATCCTTCGCCGCCATCTTCTCGGCTTCTTTACGCTCATCCGCCTTAGCTGCCACCTCCAGCGTAATGATCCCGCCGCTTACAGTACAATTGACCAACGGATTTCTCCCCCTGGCCATAA
>VRUF01000343.1 GCA_019456245.1 Planctomycetota bacterium
AGTACATGCAGCTTCCTTTCAGCTATAGAGGCATGATCTTAACAACAGACGATGTACATTACATGAGGAATCTAATTCAGGCCGTCTCGCAACTACCTGAGCGGAGACCTCCCCCCTGCGCCGTGGCAGTAACGTCCCGGGCGATGAAGTTTTTTTCCGACGACGGTCAGCCGACGGTTGCATTTTTCCGTTCTTTTCTTTCCTTTCTGACCTTCATGATAGCGCCAACTCGAAAAACTCATCGGATTTATACTTGATTATCTTTGCAAGGTTGGTGGCTATCCGCATGAGAAGGAATTCCCCCGTTGCTTTTTCCAATCCTCGTAGATGGTGTTGCGTCCACCCCTTGTTTTTCTGGTCATCCCCATGCAGTGGCTCTACCAACCCCTGGCGCTTCATATAGATTTCTCGTCCCTTATCCGAAGTCAGTTTCTCACGCATCTTCTCCCGGTACTCTTCGCGCAGATCAACTTGAAGCGTTCGTTGTTTTCCTTTCGTGCAGTTCTCTTTCAAAGGACACTCTTCACATCCAGTCCCCGAATATTTCTGCACATCAGCTCCTTGGCCGTTCTTTAGCACTCCTACATATTCCATCGCATGACCCGCAGGACAGGTGTAATTCCCCTCATCGTCTTTGGTGAAATCTTCAAGACCATAGCGTTTCTTTTCCGATGCATCTTTTTTTGAGTTTGCAAACATCCGGTCAGGAACATAAAACTCTTCATCGCGCTCTTCTTCGACCTTTTGAAGAATATCGTAACTGCAAAAACCACAATCGGCACTCACTTCCTCGTGCTCACCACCAGTGTTCTCTTTCGAGGCATCTACGATCTCCAGTAAGTCTTCCGGTCGGTCACTCCCTTGGGTCGTTTGCGCTGCCGTGACAACCCCGTACTTTCCATCCGTCCCACTCTGGTGGTTATAGCTCGGCTTGCTGGTCCCATCTTTGTGGCTCATCACAGGCGCGTCCCCGTCGGTCATGTTCAGCCGTTTCTCTTCATCTCCAAGCGCCTCAAGTTCCTTCTGAAACGCCCCAAGCTCTTCAAGCTTCTTTGACAGCCGTCCTATCCGTTTCTCTTTGGTCTGCTCAGGGAAATACTCATCTACTTCTTTCGATAACAGCTTCTCGATTCCCATTTTCACTTTCTCGTACTCTCTCTTCAGTCCCTTGAGGTTCTTGCTCTTTCTAAAGTTCGCGTTCGCCTGGATCTTCTGACCATCTATCGCCATATGCTCAAAGCCAATCATCCCAAGTTCCTTGCACAGCATTACTATTTGCGCAAACAATCCTCCAAGCTTTTCTATATGCCAAAGCCGGAAAGTATTGATGGTGCGGAAGTTCGGTACCTGACCGGCGGCGAGGTAGATGAAATCAGCCCGGCTGATAACACAATCCCAAATGGTCCTACTGCTCATTATCCCAAGGTAGTAGGCGTAGAAGAGCACCTTCAACATCAGTTTCGGATGATACGCAGGATTCCCTTCATCCGAATACCGTTCGTAGATTTTCCTCAGATCCAGCGTCTCAATAATGAGATCAATAATAGAAGCCGGGTGGTTTTCTTCCAGAAAAGTCTTCTTGGAAACGGGCACGAAAAAATCTTGATTCTGATCGTATGCACGGAAATTGCTCTTTTCGCTATCTGGCGGTGGCTCGACAGCAGACGCTGCTTGCCGAACACTCTCCATGCGCGCTTGATCCATCGCTTCTCGCATCTCGTCGGTAATCTCGAACAACTCTCGATCGATACTCTCATTGCGAAGTTCGATATGCGTCTTGTCTTTTGACATTGTCCCCTCCCGCCGGTTGAAAGAGAATCCTATCACATCTGGCTCTAAATGTATATCTTTCTATGTGACAGCATCCGAATACCGCCGCTACCTGCAAACGCCTAGTTGCGGGACGGCCTCAATTGGATGACCGTGAGGGATTTTACCTTGGTGACACGATGGTAGCTCCCTTTCAACTGCGTGAGGACTTCGTTTACGGCTTCCATTTGGAAGACCGGGGCT
>VRUF01000069.1 GCA_019456245.1 Planctomycetota bacterium
CTTGTGGCTAATGTCGATGATTTCGATGCCGACAAACTCGTCGAAAATATGGAAGATGCCTTCGAGATCACATCATACCAGTTTGACAACGACAAAGAAAAGATAATCATGCGCGAGCAGATGTTCTCCCAGCTCAGGCTCGAGTTTGAGGACCTGAAAAACGCTTTCGGAATTTATGCCGGCGGTAAAGCATTTTACATTGCCGTCCTGAAAGATAGCGTTTTGATGGATCGGTTTGGCGAAATGAGCGCCGCCGCCAAAGGACTGGACGTAAACGTATTGCATAAGCTCATTCTCGAAGACGTACTCGGTATCGGCGATGAACAACTGGCAAGCCAAAGCAATGTAAAGTACATCAAAGACATCGGCGATGCCATAAAGCAGTCTATCGCAAAGGTCGATTCAAACGAAAGCCAGATCGTATTTTTCATGAACCCAACTCGCGTCGAGCAGGTAAGAGACATCGCAGCGGCTGGCGAGAAGATGCCCCAGAAATCGACTTTCTTTTATCCGAAGATTTTCACAGGACTTGTAATTAACAAATTGTAAAATATAGCTGAAAGGCCATATAGAGACATGTTGGATCGATGGCCGAATATTAACCTTTTATGTAGGGCGTAATAAAATGACTGACTGGAAAAACCCCCCGACACTATTCATTCCCGGACCCGTAAAAGTTTTACCCGAGGTACTTGCCCAGCTTGCAATACCTACCCTGGGACATAGGGGCAAGGAATATTCACAGCTTCATGGCGAAACTGTGACAATGCTTAAAAAAATTCTCCACACTGACCAGAATGTATTTCTCAGTACATCGTCTGCTTCGGGTGTGTGGGAAGGTTCGATAAGAAATTGCGTCCAGATGGACGAAAAGATTCTCTGTACCATGTGCGGTGCATTCAGCGATAAATACGCAACCGTTGCAAGAGCCAATGGCCGTGAGGTTGACGAGCTTAAGGTTGATTGGGGACAGGCGATAACTGCCGAAATGATCGACGAAAAGCTTGCAACCGGTGATTACGCAGCCGTCACAATGGTCTACAACGAAACAAGTACCGGTCTGACCAACCCCGTTTATGAGATCAGCAAGATGCTCAGGGAAAAGTATCCTGACGTGCTGGTTTTTGTCGACGCGGTAAGCGCGATGGTTGGCCTGCCCCTGCATTTTGACGAGCTTGGCTGGGATATCGTTTTTGCTTCCGTGCAAAAAGCATTTGCCATTCCGCCGGGACTTGCGGTATTTGCGGTAAGCGATCGTGCTATGGAAAAAGCTAAAACCGTTCCAAACCGCGGCTATTACTTTGACTTCATGGAATTTGCCAAATCCGGCGCCAAGGATCAGACGCCTACAACTCCGGCGATTCCTCAGACAATGGCATTGCATTACCAGTGCACAAGGCTGCTGGAAGAAGGCATGGAGAACGTATGGGCGAGGCACAAAACGATGGCCGAATTCGTTCGCACCTGGGCAAAGAGTAAGTTTGGCCTGTTCGCTCCTGAAGAATACGCCTCCAATACACTAACAGCCGTCAAAAACACACGTGGGATTAACGTCGCGGAGACCATCAAAGCGATACAGGAAAAACACAATACCATCTTCGGAAACGGATACGGCAAACTAAAAGAAGAAACTTTCCGTATCGCGCACATGGGAGATATCACAATAGACGACCTGAAAAAACTCCTTAGCTGGATAGACGAAGAAATCGAATAGTATTTTTTACCATTTAAGCCGGAAAGATCTCAAAAATACAGGAGGGCGTTCGTCGGAATAGCGGACAAAGGCCCATGTTTGGTAAAATAGGTAAAATAGCCTTGACTTTGCTTGGTAGTTCGGCTATAATGGGGGCATGTTAACTGGTAGCCTGGCCTTTGTGCTACGGATGGCCCTGATATTTGCAGTCTGGATGTTTGTCCGGCGATTGGTAAAACCTCATACCCAAACACTTCGCATTGCAAGAGCAGCCCTTCTTGTTTTCATTTTGCTGATAGTGATGGCGACCCTAAGATTCGCCGGCGTATAGGTGCTTGCAGATAGAGGCTACCCTCAAAAGAAAAACGGAGCGGTCTTCCTTTACCGCCCCTATACCATATCTAAAAACTGTAGGTTTACTGGTTGTGAGCTTCTACTCGTCTTCTGTTAAAGAGGAATATAATAATCCCCAGCGCAATCAGTCCCACAAGGCCGTTGTCTCCCAATGTACTGAGCAGGCCGGTGATGTTGGCTACAACAACCGCCAAAGAATGGGATGGCAGAGCCGATGGCAGAGCCAAAAAGTATCTCCACCGCTATTGCGAGCGCAATCAGCAGCAGGGCGATTTCAGTTATCTCCGCGAGCCATTTCTTCACATCCTTGAAAAAATTCATATTCTGCTCCTTAAATTAAAAAAATAAAACAAGTTACGTTACGTCATATATATTTTCGGCACTATCTATTGGTTTAACATTAAATTTTTGTAACCGTATACGGTCAGGAACCACGAAAACCCACGAATTGATTGTTAAATTTGAAATTTTGTATACTAAAATGGGGACCTTGCTTATCTTATCTTTAGACAGTCGATTGTTTTGTTGAGAAATGGCGAGATTTTATGATGCGTGAAAAACTGCTTATGATGCGGTTTAACCGGGGCGATTGCCGCGTATTGCGCGATATCTACGCTCTTTACAAGGATGAACTGGTCAGTCTCGCCGGTGCTCTTTTATATGATAAAACGTTTGCCGAAGATGCGGTGCACGATGTTTTCGCAATGCTGGTTGCCCGGCAGGAAAGATTGAAGATCACGCAAAACCTGCGGCGATATTTGCTGTCTTCGGTGGCTAATGCCGCGAGGCAGCGGTATCATTCGACAAAGAAGGATCCTAAGGTATCTTTGGATGCTGAAAGTGTTGCCGAAATCGACACAAATGATCGGCCGGATATGGCGGCTATTGACAGTGAGCAAAAGCTCTGCCTTGCCGGGGCACTGTCCGCATTGCCTTATGATCAGCGGGAAGTGGTTTTGCTTCGGCATTTTAGCGGGATGAAGCTTAAGGCAATCGCATCTATCCAGGACGTTTCAATAAATACTGTGCAGGGCCGGTATCGATACGGCCTTGAAAAACTGCGATCACTCTTAAATGGAGAATTATTATGAGAGATGCAGATAGAATAGACAAGCAGATTAAAAATAAACTAAAAACGTCGGCGAGTCCTGAACTGGACAGGCGAATCGACGATCTGATAACGCAGGCAGAAAAAAAGCAGACCCAGGAGTCGAATATATGGAGATCAATTATGAATAGTAAAACAACAAAATTCGCAATCGCAGCAGTACTAATAATCGTAGCACTAATAGGTATAAATCACTTTGGCAGTTCAACAGATGGTACTGATATGGAGAATGTTGAAATCTCTAAACCAGACGCCGATGTCCATGAAACGTCTTCTGTGACCAAGCTGTTAAATGGTCCGTGTATTCATGAATTTGCCGATGGTTCGCAAGTTAAGCTTGATGAAGGTGCTAAGGTTAAGTTGCATAACAGTAAAGATAAAAGAGGCTTTGAACATATTGCAGGCCAGATCGAAGTTAGTGTTGCTAAGGGCAAAGGTGAGTTTGTCGTCACCACATCTTTTGGTGATGTCAAGGCATTAGGGACGGTGTTCAAGATGGATATAGTTAACGAGAATTCTATCGAAATGTTAGCAGTGAAAGTGGAAGAGGGCTCTGTGCAAGTCAGCAATTCGCAAGGTTCGGTTGTGATTCAGGAAAACCAGAGTGCTACTGCTGTAAAGGGCCAGAAACCTTATGATTTCCGGCAAGATGAAAATTTGCCTAAGAGACTTATCGAACGAATCGATAGCATGCTGACAGCGATTGAAACCGGGGATAAAAAACTTTATGTTTCAAACTACAATATCCAGGCGATGTATGACCTGGTAAAAGGCAGGATCAAATATGCAGATCACCGGGACTGGTTTTCAGGAATGGGTCCCAAAGATGCTGCTCGTATTGTAAAAGGTCTTGGCGGCGTTGAAAGTATTGAGCAACTGGAGTCGATTTTCATACAAGATGTCTCGGACAACAGACACAAGCTTTATGTCCGTTCAGTTGAACTAGATTCTAACGGCCAACATGCTATTGCAGCCTGCGTTGAGCGTCGTGATAGAAGAATGTTGAGAATCACACCACAGTGGACATATTTCAGAAATAACTGGTGGCAAACAGATGACTAATAGTTCCATACTTTGACTATAAAAGGCCTGGCTTTTTTAGCTTGGCCTTTTTTTTGTGTTGTTATTAATTTTATGGTCCGATATATTTTATTTTTGATAAATTAATCGTTTACAGTGTCATACTGTTGTCACTGGGGGTTGTGTAAGTTTTCATTTCGTTCTAAAAGTTTTCTATACTTGCTATAGGACAAAATAACAGCAATGAAACAAAATTCTAATCTATTACCCGATTGCCGGTACGTCTGTATGTGCAGACTGCGGTTGCTGTGACCGTGTCCTGCCGGCATCGGGTTTTTTAATGGAGATAGTAATGAAAGACAAAAACACAGCGAATGCTAAAATTGTAACCGAAAATGCCGTTTGGGCGGCAAAATTATACCTAAATTCCGCACACGTTCGACCAAAGCATCCACGAACACTGCATTACGGGGCGTTGAATATCGACAGCCTTTCTCTACCGGATGGCAGACCTTATGTAAATACGCCCCAGGTTTTCACCTGGCTTGAGGATGCGTTACAAAACGCCCAATTGCTCGGCCTCATTCCATACGATGCTTTCGATCATTCGTGTTCTGCTGTAGGTAACGATGTTACGATTCCAATAGGTGCAAATTCAAAACTACGATGGAAGCATCTCTTAATGCTAAAGATCGAAAAAGCCTGTGCTTCATATCTAAGGTGTGCTGCGGCAATAATGATGCCCGTACATGTTGAGATATGGTTAGAAAACACAAAAGGTGCAGCTCTGATAGAAAGTCTTGCCGGACGCTATCACCTCAACATTTTGTCCGGTACAGGCAGAATACCGTTGAGGCTACTGTGGGATTTTGTTCGCCGCGTAAGTGCCATCACAAAACCGGTAAGAATACTCTATCTAAGCGATTTAACCGGCGAGGTTGAACATAGCATTCCAGCCGAAATGACAACAAGATCGATCCTGAAGCAATACGGCCTAAACACCGCCATCGACCTGAAATTCAGAAGGATCGGGCTGACCGACAAACAAAGAAGCAAATTTAAACTTTCCCCGGCACCTGATACGGATATATCTGCCTGCACAAAACCGGACAAAACTTCATCATGCGGAGGTATTTACGAACTGTATTCGCTTGAAGCTGTCAAAGCCGGAATGGTAGAGAAGATGCTGGAAAAATACCTGAAAAGATACTTAGGCAAAGGTCTGATATCGCATATTGGACGCCAAACAGACATCGCCATGACCCGTCTGGCAAGTGTGATAGGGCAGATAATCGACAAAAACACGGAAGTTGCAGAGACCATAAGAAAGCTGGAATCATCTTTGAGATGCGGTTTTTGAGCCAATAACCGGGCTTTTGGGCCCAAACCAGCCTTTCAAGATTGAATATTGTACAATATATCTCTGGCAGCAGTTGCAAAAAAATATGTCCCAATTATTGCATTTTAGGGGCCAAATCGCTATACTAACCCGTTCGAGTTTATCTGAAAGATGTTATAAATATTGGAGTTGTGCGAGAAATGAATAAGAATATCGCGATAGCAGGTGTTACCGGTGCAGTCGGGCAGGAATTTTTGGCAATTCTTGAGGAAAGAGATTTTCCTTTTGCCTCTATAAAAATGCTGGCAAGCATTCGTTCTGCCGGCAAAAAGCTCACTTTCAAAGGCAAAGAATATACCGTTGAAGAGATGACCAATGACAGCTTTGACGGTGTTGACATAGCACTGTTTTCAGCAGGCGGCGGACGCAGTAAAGAATTCGCACCTGCCGTTGTAAAGGCAGGCTGTGTCATGGTAGACAATTCCTCGGCATTTAGAATGGATCCCGAAGTACCCCTGGTCATCCCAGAAATAAACCCGGAGGCGATCGCCGCTAACAAAGGTATCATTGCGAATCCCAATTGCTCGACGATTATCGCAAACGTTCCGGTTTACCCATTGCATAAAGCCAACCCGGTCAAGCGTATGATAATAAGTACCTACCAGGCAGCCTCCGGCGCGGGCCAGGCTGCGATGCTCGAACTGAAACAGCAAGCCGCAGAAATACTCGAAGGCAAGGAACCGACAATAAGCGCACTGGGATACCAACTGGCGTTTAACGTATACAACCATGATTCCGCACTTCAAGCAAATGGCTATAACGAAGAAGAGATGAAGATGGTGCACGAAACACGGAAGATTTTCAGTTGTCAGGACATTGCGATCACCTGTACATGTGTCCGCGTACCCGTACTGCGTGCTCACTGCGAAAGTATAAACCTCGAATTCGAAAATCCGATCACTCCCCAGCAGGTGACCGAGCTTTTAAGTACCGCTCCGGGTGTTGCAATACTTGACGACAGGGAAAACAACCGTCATCCTATGCCGATTGATGCGAGCGGCAAAGACGACGTGTATGTAGGCAGGATCAGGCAGGATGAATCGATTCCCGATAACCGCGGGATTAACATCTGGGTTGCGGGCGACCAGCTTAGAAAAGGTGCGGCACTGAACGCCGTTCAGATCGCCGAGAAATTACTCTAACTGCTTTCTACGGCTTTTCGCATGGGTAAAAACATAAATGCGAATTGTCAGAAAGAAAGGAATTGATGATGGAACGATTCAGCAAAGATGGGAAATTGATTATTCCGCTTGTCAAGCGGAAAAAAGGCACAAAAGAAACAGATGAGGAAAAAGTAAGATATGTTGTAACCGAAGCATACTGTCCGAACGGTTGCAATATTATTGACATGGAACACAAAATTAACAACGCTGCCGGACTGCGGTTTAGATTTAAGCGGGACGGTATGGAGGGCGAATTTATTCTTTCGGCAATTGAGGGGGATTTCGACAAGATTGTTCTTACGGGCGAACTGGAGGATAGTGTAAAAGACGAATTGCACTGCCCTCATTGCGACGTTATGTTCAAAAAGCTGGTCAATTGCAGTTGCAACCCCGATGCGGATATGATTGTTGTCGGACTGACGCCCAAACTGGATTATAATAATGCAATTTCGTTCTGTAATGTGACCGGATGCACCGTTGGTACCACCATTAAGTCAGGAGATGCCATTCGACACATCCGACTAAGGGGCTATTGAAAAAGGATATGCATATATACCCTTAAGGGTAGTAAATGTTCGCGAGTAAAATGGTAAGTGTTTATTTAAAAACGAGCTACCGCGAACAAAACGGAAACTTTCAATCGTGATCAGTATAATATCGGATATGCCCCAGCGATGGCGATGCGAAATATAAAACTTATAATTGCTTACGACGGTAGTTCGTATCACGGCTGGCAGAGACAGCCCGATGCCGACACGATACAGCAGCAGATTGAGGACGCCGGGCAAAAGCTCTTCGGCGAAAAGATTTCCGTAACCGGCTCATCCCGAACAGATGCAGGCGTAAGCGCGCTTGGGCAGGTTGCCAGTTTCAACGTCGATTCTGCCGTACCTACTGAAAATATCGCAAGGGCGCTAAACGGTTCTCTTGACGAAAAGATTGCCGTAGTCTCGGCAGAAGAAGTGGACGAAGATTTCAACGCGATACGTTCTACAAAAGGAAAACTCTATCGTTACAGTATATGCACCTCGCAAATACGGCCCGTACTTGATATAAAACACTGCTGGCATTATCCATATAAACTCGGCGCGTCACAAATGGATATCGCTGCAAAGCTTCTGGTAGGCAAAAAGGATTTCAAATCATTTGCCTCGGCAGCTGATACACGCCAAAGCTCAGTGCGTACGATAATCAGTTGTAAGGTTTTTCAGGAGGGCGATTGGATACATATAGAAGTAGAAGGTGACGGTTTTCTGTACAATATGGTAAGAAATATTGCGGGGACACTTGTTGAGATCGGCAGGGGAAGATGGGCGCCGGAGATAATAACTGAAATACTCGCGGCAAAGGACCGAACTGTCGCAGGGCCGCTGGCGCCGGCATACGGGCTTTGTCTGGTAAGAATTGACTATTAAGGGCAAACACTGTATAAGTTGTTCCGGCACTAGAGCAATTGAATTTTTAGTGTATGCCTTATGCCTGTTGCGGCTTTGGCCAGCTTCGTTAGAAATACTCGGCTTAGAACAACTAAGCCTGTGTTTTCTGCCTTGCTGTCCAAAGTCCTCACTACGGCCTAAGTCGATACATAAAAAGTTCAAGTGCTCTAATAATTTTTTGAGGTTTACTTAAACGAATGAAAATTGTACATATCATAACACGTTTGATACTCGGCGGTGCACAGGAGAATACGCTTATCACATGCAGGCTTCTTGCCGGGCGCGGACACGATGTAACCCTCATTACCGGTCCTGCCATAGGCCCGGAAGGTCAGTTGTTCGACAAAACAGAAAACGAAAATTACAAAGTCATCGTCATCGACAAAATGTTCCGTCAGATCAGCCCCTCCGATGATTTCAAAGCCTACCGGCAATTAAAGTCCGTCCTTAAGGAAATAAAACCTGACATCGTCCACACTCATTCTGCCAAGGCCGGAATTCTTGGGCGTTATGCAGCACATGCTCTCAAGAAAAGATCCAAAGACAACAAGCCAAAAGTAGTACACACGATCCACGGACTTGCCTTCCACCCGTACCAGTCAAAAAGATTAAACAAATTTTACATCGCCATAGAAAAGCTGGCTGCCAAACGAACGGACGCCATTATTTGTGTCGCCGATACGATGACAGAAAAGGCGCTGGCGGCAGGGATAGCAAAGAGAGAAGATTATACCACAGCATATTCTGCGATAGAGGAAGAAGCCTATCTCGCAGAAGTCGAGGAACGAAAAATAAACGATTTCAGGCGAAAGCATGCTATCTCCACCAACGCGGTCGTACTGGTAACGATAGCACGTCTGGCAGAGTTAAAGGGTCATGAATACATCATAGAATCCGCAAAACGCCTTGTCTCTGAGTTTCCAAACTGCATGTGGCTGCTTGTCGGCGACGGACATCTTGCAGAACAAATAAAGCACGAGATACAGATGGCAAATCTTGGCCACAGATTTCGCTTTACCGGCCTGATCGATCCGAGCGAGATACCATTGGCGATCCGTTCATCGGATATTCTGGTACATTGCTCGCTCAGAGAGGGCCTTGCCCGCGCACTTCCGCAAGGGATGTTGGCTGGGAAACCGGCCATAAGTTTCGACATAGACGGCGCAAAAGAAGTAGTAAACGAAAACACCGGAAGGCTGATACCGCCTGAGGATGTTGACGCCCTCACCGAAGCAAGCAGAGAACTTATCGCTGACAAAGAGCTAAGGCAAAAACTCGGAGAAAATGCCAGGCGATCCGTAGTAAAGCAGTTCGCACCGGAAACAATGGTCGATACCATCGAAGGTGTTTACAGGCAGATATTACCGGACTATGAATAGCATTTCCGGCAGATACAAGTTTGACGCTTAATTTGCGGTCAAAACCAGACAGTTTATTGTCGTTATCGGCGAAACGAGCCGATTGTAATAATATGAAAAGAATGCTTACATCCTGTTTTGGCCTGGGATTTCTCCCTATTGCTCCCGGCACATGGGGTTCCATGCCATCGGCAGCGATATTTGCGTTAATTTGTTTTCTCTGCCCCGGTGAATACGCACTAACCGCAAATTCGGTCGCCATGATCCTGCTCATCGTCATCGGTTCATTCGTATGCGTACGATACGCTCCGTCAGTGATTGCGGCAACGGGCAAAAAGGATCCCGGCGAGGTAGTTGCCGATGAGCTTGCCGGACAAGCGGTAACTTTCCTGGGTGCAACGGCAACGGGAAGCAAAGAAATTCTTATCATCGCAGCAGCAGGTTTCCTGTTGTTCAGATTTTTTGATATTGTAAAACCATCGCCTGCAAGAAATCTGGAAAAACTCCCAGCCGGTTGGGGCATCCTCGCCGACGATCTAATGGCCGGCATATATGCAGCGATAGTCCTACAGATTTTTATTCATGTTATACTAAGATAAAAAAACCGAAAGATTGGGAAAAATATATGGCCGTTGAATACTCCGTTGATCTATGTAACGAGCTGAAGCAAACTTTTAAAAGCAAGGCCCTTTACAGACCCATGCGGGTAGACCGTTACGATCCGGGCACAGAGCTTAGCTATGAAATGCAATGTGTAGAGTCCGGCAAAAATGCACAGGTCACTTTACAGATCGAAAAATTTGTCGGAGGCGGATACGCCGGGCAGGTCTACCGCGTAAAAGTTACCGGCATAGATGCTCCGGATGGGTCGGCAAGGGGTATTGAAACAGGTTCAACCTATGCGATGAAAATTCTCATCCCGCCGTCAACTTTTTCCAGATTATTTAGAAACACGCTCTATTGGATAGGATTCCAGGGACCGTTTCAGTTGCAGACAAATCCGGCGGCTGCGAGATCGGGTGCGATATGGCAAAAGTTTATCCGCCGGGCAGCTAAGATCCGCTTTGGCAGTGAAATGGTCGTAAATGACGTCCACGCTACATTTGTAGACAACAAACTTGGAAGCTGCGGCGAGATAAGCGACTGGATAGAAGGCAGAACCTGGCATCTGGAAGTCGACGACAATCTCGACACACTGAAACTCTGGAAAAAGGGGAAGGCCTTTGATGAAAAAATTCTGGACTCGGCAGAATACCGCGCAAAGTACCGTTTTATGCACAATTTCGTCGACATGCTCCACGACATGGGAGCACACGAGTTCGCAAGACAGTACGAATGGTCAACCTGCAAAAGTCAACCAAACTGCCTGAAAAGAACCGATTGCGACGACGATCCCGAAGCAGGGCTTGTCGCGGTAGACTTCCGTGCAGGACTGGCGTTGCTGCCATTTTTGCCAATGAGCCCGGGAGACTTTAAGCTCATCGGAAAAGGAATCGCCAGGAAATCGCTTGTTCAATTTGACCGCGGAAATATGGAAGAGCTGGAAAATTTTATCAACGCCTGTCCCGCCGATTTTGAAGACTTGAAACCCATGCTCGACGAGCTGAAAAAATGCGAAGATATATACCGCGATTCCGTTCCGGACATCACGCATAACGGAACAAGGCTGCTGTACAGCGGCAAACTCTGGAACAGAATTTTCGACAGCGCGGTAACCGGATGGAAAGTAAGAAATATCATAGACGAGCGAACAGAGGTTTCGCTCCGCAATAGCAAATCCAATACGTTTCTGTTCTTCGCCCTGGCCCTGTTTAGCGGGATGGGTCTCCTATATACAATCGCAGGTGTCATCTTCGGGCTTATGCGCCTAACTGGATTAGTCGAAGCGATTGATTCACCGTGGCTTAGCTTAAGGTCAGTTTACTGGTGGCCGATGATCATTGGTGGTGTTATTTTCTTTAACGGTTTTCGCATGATACGTAAAGCGTGGGGGCGGCAGAACTGGCGAAAACACTACTGAGAAATATTAAGAAGGGGCGATTACTTCAAACGGGCACTATCGGCAAAGATGGCCGAAAAGACTATGCTGTGGCACAGGGCAGGGCGGGTCACTGAAGAAAAAGCAAGGAAGATATCACAATGTATTGTCTGCTTTACATGCCATTCGATCGTCTCTTTACTACCTGCATTTCTCCACTGTTTCCTGACAGATTTTACTT